>JBEKZG010000164.1:0-7472 GCA_049510095.1 Occallatibacter sp. | reverse complement strand
CCGAGTGGCTCTCCAACGCCCACCGCACCCTCGACCAAGCAGTCTTCGCCGCCTATGGTTGGCCCGCCAACCTGTCCAAAGAGGAAATCCTCGCACGTCTCCTAGCCCTAAACCACCAGCGCGCCGCCGCCCAAAGCATCTAAGTCCTCCACCAAACAGCCCTTTGTGCCGTCGTTTTGAAAGGGCACGATTTTAATCGTGCCGTAATCGCACCAAATGAATGCCGGCTTTAGCCGCCGAGGGATGTCTTTTGGTTTGGCGGGTGGCCCCGGTCTCGGTGAGATCTCCAGACAATGCTGAGGTTGCCCCCGGTCCCTCCCTTTGGGGACCGGGGATGCCAACAGTCTCAATATTCACGGGCGAGCCACCCGTAAACCAGGCAGACCCTCAAAATCCTTGAGGTTCGTGGTGAATAGGCCATAGTCGTTTTCCAATGCCTGAGCAGCTATCCAGATATCGTTGACCCGTGTTCTTGGCGACCGGCCCGACTGTTTCATGTAGGCGGCCAGGATGCCGAAGGCGGAGGCTGTAAGCAAAGTAACATCCAGAACGGGCCGCTCTTGCAAGTTGCGCAAGTAGCGGATGCGCAGCATCCGTGTCGCTGGATCGCTGCACGATTCCACGCCAAAGCTCAGCTCGCCCAGCGAAATGGCTGAAATGTATACCTGCGCGTCTCCGGCAGCCACGAGCACGGCTTGGCTGGGAATTTGCCCGCTGGCCAACCCCACCCAGATAGAAGTGTCGAAGATCAGCCCCACGGATTCCGAACCTCTTCATCGAATTCGCCTTGATCAGGTTCCGGGCGGCTGTCCTTGAGCCAGGAATCGCCCTGGGCGGGGGTCAACTTTCCTTCCAGGCCGGCGATGGCTTGCGCAGCGGTCATGGTTCGCTTAGCAGGGACAATGTGGGCGATTTCAGTGCGATTCCGCATCACACTGATCGTTTCGCCGGTCAGAATGCGTTCCAGGACCCCGCTCGTGTTGCGTGCCAGATCGGAGGCGCTGATGATCTGCATTTTTATGCCTCAGCCAGAAGAGATGCGCAACGATACATACAGATACATACTATCCGTATTTCCAGCAAAAAGAAAGTGGCGGGCGCCCCAGCCCTTTCCTTCCATCCAAACCACAAATGAGGGTCCTGTCCCCTCGTCCGCAGCGGCGGAGGGACCGGGGATGGAAACACCACGCCCCCCGCTTGCACATAATTACCCCTCCGCGGCGCACAATCGAACTGTGAGAGGCAAAAACACCTCACCCGGAGCAACTTTTATGACCGATTCGACTGACGCTTTCGAACCCCCAGGCCTCAAAACAAGTGAAGAGGAGACCACACCGGCCCTCCAGAACCCCGCCGTTGCCCACTGTCGCGACGCATGGAGACGGGTCTTTAAACTCTCTATCAAGAGAAGACAAAGCGAATACGAGGCTCTCGGTCGCGCTCGTGTCGCCTACTGTCACGCCATGCCTCCGCTCATCGGCTACGAAAACATATGCAACTTCATCGCCTGCATCGGCTACGGCATCCTCACCAACATCATCGAAGAGGCAATTGCCTCCAAGCTCCTCTACGCCGCGCAGGTGGCCCTCACCACCATCGCCCCGCAATCAAAAACGCGGCGCCGCGACCCCGCCTGAGCGCGTATACCCCACCCCCTTACCCTGTTTTGTTGCAAACAAAGCACTTAGCTGTGCATCGCCGAAACGACTGAAGAAACCAAAGGAGTTACAAACCATCGATTCACACAAATTCACACTTTTCGACGCAAAACAGTACAAATTCCCCTGTGAGCGCGGACTCGGTGACTCTGTCGGAAACAGCAAAAGCGCCGCCCGAAGGCGGCGCTTTTGCTCCCAACAGATTCAGAAAAATGCCCTACAACGTCGATTCGATCTCAAAGCCCCAGGCTTCCAACAGCGCCTCGGGGATGTACTTGGAATTCTTGTTCCGCCGGGCCCACTCCCTGAGCCGCGTGGACCGGATATACTGATCCGGCGTCAGCTTGAACTCCTTCACGATCACTTCAAAGGAGGTCACTGTGGGCACAACTGGGCCGATGGGCTCCGGCTTGCCCCAATTAGGATTTCCACGACGCTTTGCCATCGAATTGGTGTCCTTAATGGAGGTTTTTTTGAACTTAAATCCTCAGACTCAAGCTGGGGGACCCGATAGTACTGAGGTAACACTAGAGTCTTATTTTACGGATTTTTTCTTCAAAAATCAATAGTAAAATGAATGAAATCTCGAAGAAAGGACAACCCGGTCCCGCCTCCCATCACTGCTCCATCTCACTAGTATAACACAACTTATCTGCACAACGATGCGCAATACTGTACACCCGCGCAAAGCGGTTATCCACAAGTCTGGCAATATTCAAGCCGCGCCTGTTTCGATACTCTTATGACAACATCCAGGCCATCGCTGATCGACGCCTTTATGCTTCTCGCCTTCGCAGCGGCCCAAGCGTGACTTAGAGTTATTGCGTAGCTGCCACGGCGTGCCGTTGCCTACCCATCCGCGGGAGATCTCTATGAACCACAAAACGACGACCCTTGGCCCCTTGCTCTGCCTCTGCGCTGCCACCCTCGCCCACTCCCAGGCCGTCACGGTCCCGCCAGTTCCCCCCGCAAACGAACCCCAGTCCGCCGTCACCCTCCGCCAGAACGTGAACAACGTCCTCATTGACGTCGTCGTCTCCGACAAGAACGGCCAACCCGTCAAGGGACTCGCCAGGACTCAATTTCAGGTTCTCGAAAACGGCGCCCCGCAGCAAATCTCCTTCTTTGAAGAGCATCAATCCGCGCCCCCGCCTGCCTCGCCCGCTCATCCCCTTCAGCTCCCGCCGAACGTCTACACCAACTTCCCCACCACCGCCCCTGACACCGGCCCCATCCTCGTCCTCCTCATGGACGCCCTCAACACTCCATCCGCGGAACAGGTAAAAGTCCGTCTCGCCATGCTCAGCTACCTCCGCCAGATTCCTCCTGGCCGCCGCATCGCCATCTTTACCCTCACCGGCCGCTTGCACATGATCCAGGGTTTCAACAGCGACCCCAACGTCCTCACTGCCGCCCTCGATCAAGCCGCCGCTTGGCAAAAACAGTCCCACCTCACCGACGACCCCGGCCAGGACAGCTACTCCGACTCCATGCCCAAACTTGGCATTGGCCAGGCGGCCACAGGCACCTCAAGCGTGTTGTCGAACTTCATCGCCCATGAGCAGACCTGGAAGACCGACGAGCGCGTCGGCTTCACCCTCGACGCACTCGATGCCCTGGGCATTTATCTCAGCGCTCTCCCCGGCAGAAAGAACCTCATCTGGTTCTCCGGCTCTTTTCCCATTGCCATCGGCTCCGGATCGGACGTAAGCAACGCGCGCAACTATGAAGACGCCCTGCGTAAGACCACTGACCTGCTCACCCTGGCCCGCGTCGCCGTCTATCCCATGGACCCCGGCGCTCTACCCACACCTTCGATGTTTTCTTCCACCCGGCCCAACAATGGCTTACTTGAGAACTCCGGCGCAACAATCTCTCAGATCAATAAGGAATCCGCCGATAGAATATCCGCCCTCGCCACCATGGACACCATCGCCGAATCCACCGGCGGACGCGCCTTCCACAGCACAAATGACCTGGCCGGCGCAATCAACACCGTAACTGAGCTCAATTCGAACTACTACACCATCGCCTACGAGCCCGCGGACATGAAATACGACGGCAAACTCCGTAAGCTGACCGTTCAAGTCGATGCACCCAAGGTCAAGCTCGACTATCGCCGAGGTTATTATGCTCAGGATCCGGAAAAATACGGCGCGGACACGGTAGGCCATCCGAAACGAACCACTGCCGTCCTGTTACACGGAGCGCCAGCCGCCACTGACATTCTCTTCAAAGTCCGCGTCGCGCCCACCGACGCCGGACCGCAGAATCCCCAGTCTCCTGCCACGCATTCTGGCTCCAAAGAATCAAGCCCAATCCGCTACAGCGTGAATTGGGTCGTCGATCTGCGCGGCATCCCGCTACCCATAGCACCCAATGGCATTCGCCAAGCCGCATTCGACCTGGTTTCCGTCGCCTATGACTCCGATGGCAAGGCGCGCGCCACCACAACCACGCCGGTCTCCCTCAGTCTCAAGCCCGAGGAATATGCAAGCTATCTCAAAACCGGCCTGCAGTTCCATCAGGAACTCGACCTGCCCCAGGGTCCCATCTATCTCCGCGTAGCCGTACTCGACGCCCACGACGACCGCGCCGGAGCCACAGAAATCCCACTCACCATCAAGCCCGCCCCCGCACAAACAAGCTCAGCCCAGCCCATAACTACGCACTAACTCCCAATAAATCTTCCAGCCAATCCCTGTTAAGTCGCAGATGCCCAAACCATGCGGCGCATTTTGCCGCATCGTTGAGAAATATGAAGCCCATGCGAACCTCCCGCGAGCGACTGCCGCACACCAGATGCCCGAAGGGGGTTACTCGCACCACTCCGCAAACGCCCCACCCCGGACCGCCGCGGCCAGTGCCTCAATCTCCCCCGCCAGCACCCGGTCCTGATCCAGCCGAGGTACCACCGCCCGCACCGCGTCGTGCGCCCGCTCCATCGCCGCGCTTGCCTTCAGAGGCCTGCGGCACTCCAACCCCTGCGCCGCGCACATCAGCTCAATCGCTGCAATCCGTTCCCCATTCTCAACAATCTGCCGCAGCTTCACCGCCCCCGTCATCCCCATCGACACATGATCTTCCTTGCCCCCACTCGTCGGAATGCTTCCCGTCGACGACGGGTGCGCCAACACCTGGCATTCGTTGATCAGCGCCGCGGCCACGATCTGCGCAATCATGAATCCCGACGACAACCCAGGATCGGGCGAAAGAAACGGAGGCAATCTCTCGTTGATATCCGGATTCAGCAACCGGTCAATCCGCCGCTCTGTCATGCTCGCCAGATCGGTCAACGCAATCGCCGCGTAGTCAAACCCGTACGCCAATGGCGCTCCATGAAAATTACCACCGGATAACACATCGCCCCAGCTCCCAGCCGTCTCGACGGCAAACACCAGCGGATTATCCGTAGCCGATCCCGTCTCAATCTCCAGCACGCCGCGCACATGTTCCAGCGCGCCCCGCACCGCCCCGTGCACCTGCGGCATGCACCGCAAACAATAGGCGTCCTGCACCCGCGAGTCGTGTTCCCGGTGTGCCTCGCGAATCTCCGATCCCTGCATCAGTCCCATCAAATGCGCCGCCGCCGCAATCTGCCCCGCATGAGGCCGCGCCTCGTGAATCCGCGCGTCGAAAGCCGCCGGCGTCCCCATCAGCGCCTCCAGGCTCATCGCTCCCGCCAAATCCGCAACCTTCGCCAGACGCAGCCCGCGTGCCACAGCCAGGGAGCCCACGGCCGTCATCGCCTGCGTCCCATTCAGCAGCGCCAACCCTTCCTTCGCCTGCAAGGCCAGCGATGTCAACCCCGCCCGTCGCAGCGCCTCGCCCCCAGCCATCCGCTCGCCAAGATAAGCCGCCTCACCCTCGCCAATCGCCACCAGCGCCAGGTGCGCCAGCGGTGCCAAATCCCCGCTCGCTCCCACCGAACCTTTTTCTGGAATCACCGGATGCACCCCGGCATTCAGCATGGCAACCAACAGCTCCACCACCACCGTTCTGCATCCGCTGAACCCCCTGGCCAGCACATTCGCCCTCAGCAGCAGCATCGCCCGCACCTCAGGCTCAGACAGCGGCTGCCCCACTCCCGCCGAATGGCTCCGAACAAGGTTCGTCTGCAACTGCGCCAGCTTATCGGCGGGAATCCGCACGTCAGCCAGCTTCCCAAACCCGGTATTGACCCCGTAAACCGTCTGTCCCGCCGCCAGGATTCCCTCAATCCGCTCCCGGCTCGCCCGCATTCGCCCCAGCGCCGCCCGCGCAATCGCCACATTACATCCCCGCAGCGCAACCGCCTCAATCTCCTCGAGCGTCAGGGCCTGCCCATCCAACCACAAAGTTCCCATTCCCGCGCCTACCCCAACCCCAATATCTTCCGGTTCCGTTCGTCATCCGCCCCTCCCCGCGCAAAATCGTCGAACGCCCGCTCCGTCACCCGGATAATCCGCTCCTTGATAAACTTCGCCCCCTCCGCCGCCCCATCCTCCGGATGCTTCAGGCAGCACTCCCACTCCAGCACCGCCCACCCCGGATAGTCGTATTGAGCCATTTTCGAGAAGATCGCCCCAAAATCAATCTGTCCATCGCCCAGCGACCGGAACCTTCCCGGCCTGTCGATCCAGTCCTGGTAGCCGCCATAAACACCCGACCGCGCGCTCGCCCGGTACTCCGCATCCTTCACGTGAAACGCCCGCACCCGGTCGTGATACACATCCAGAAATCCCAAATAATCCATTTGCTGCAAAATCATGTGGCTCGGGTCGTACAGAATATTCGCGCGTTTGTGCCGGCCCACCGCGTCCACGAACCGCTCAAACGTCGCCCCATCGTGCAGATCCTCGCCCGGATGCAACTCATAACAAACATCCACGCCCGCCCCGTCAAACACGTTCAAAATCGGCAGCCAGCGCCGCCCCAGTTCCTCAAACGCCTCGTCAATAAGCCCCGCCGGACGCTGCGGCCACGGATAGAAATAAGGCCAGGCCAAAGCCCCTGAAAAAGTCGCATGAGCAGTCAGCCCCATATTCATGCTCGCCGCCGCCGCAAACTCCAACTGCTGCACTGCCCAAGCCTGCCGCCCCTTCAAGTCGTCTTTAAACTCCTCTGGAGCAAATCCCGAAAACAGCACGTCATATGCAGGATTCGTCGCCACCAGTTGCCCCTGCAGATGAGTCGAAAGCTCAGTCACCGCAAGCCCTGCCTTGGCCACTACCCCCAGCACGTCCTCGCAGTATCCTTTGCTCTCGGCGGCCAGTTTCAAATCGAACAGCCGCGCATCCCACGTGGGAATCTGCACGCCGACAAACCCCAGCCGTGCCGCCCAGTGCGCCATGCCTTCAAGCGTGTTGAACGGCGCATCATTCGAAGCAAACTGCGCCAGAAAAATCCCCGGCCCCTTAATCGTTTTCATTCCACCACTCCCTAAAACTATCGCTTTGAAAGGTGCGGGATTTCACCCGCACGTAAACCTGCCCAAATTTCAGAGAAATCGCATCAGCTATTCAGTCGAATCTTGAATGTTCGTTCTGAAACGAAGCTCAATTCTGTGACGCTGATTGTCCAGTATCCAATCGTTGAAGCTTTCAAACATCGGCCTAAGGGTATTTAGCTCAGCGGCAATCACGTCAAGCCCTCGGTCATCGTACATATGCATGATGAGCTTTGACCGAGGCTCGATAACAAATACCCTACTATTAGTCGATCCTGAAAAACCGACAAAACACCTATAAATCCAGATGAAAAGCGGCGTTTGTTGCACTAGAATTTCCCTGAAGGGTGTCGAAATCGAAGCATTTTTCTGGGGAAAAACGATGC
>JBEKZG010000163.1:0-7477 GCA_049510095.1 Occallatibacter sp. | reverse complement strand
CTGTGCCGCGGCACCGACGTAGCGGGCGGAATCCTGCAGATTGGCGAAGACATGGGCGCCTTTGCCCAGGTGTCGTGGATCGATGTTGTGAACGGCACATACACGACGGGCGGCGACATGATGGTCAATCCCCACATCACCGGGAACGCGGTGCCGACTGACCTGGGCAACATCGCCGTCGGAAGCGCCGAAGCCTTGGTCACCGTCACAAACCTTGTTCCGTACGACGAGGTGGGCCAGTCGAGCGTTACTTACCTGGTGCCCGCCCTGTTGAAGCTGCTTGCAGACAATCCGGGCGTGCCCGTCGTGGTGACCGGCCACAGCCTGGGCGGCGCCATCACCCAGGTGGTGGCACCGTATCTTGCGTACGCGATCGCTCAGAATAACAACGAGAACCCCAACAATCAGATTTCGACCACGGTCATCCCGCATGCCTTTGCGCCGCCGACGGTGGGAGATGCGGACTTCGCCAAGAAATATCAGAGCGTCTACGGTTCCGGCGGACAGTTTTGGGTCAACTCCGCTGACCTGATCCCATGCGCATGGGCCGACCTGGACAACATCGATAGTCTCTGGCACACCTATTCTTGGCCGGGGCCGACTTATCCACCTACTCCGCACAGTGAGTGGGGGCCGACGGTGATTGGCCCTGCAACGCGCGTCAACAATGTGGAGCAGGATGCACTGGTTGCTGCCGTCAAGAAGGTCCTGTCCCTGAGGAAGGTTTCCTACGCCCAACCCGCATCGATTGTCACACTGACGGCTTCAAAGACGTTGCCGACGAAAGCCATGATGCAGACTTTCCTGAATGGCATTGGAGCTGATTCAAGCTCGTGGTACACGTTTGGCGCGGTCCTCCAATACCAGCACATTCCCTCTTCGGAGCAATACTACACGCTGATCGGGGCCTTGGATCCGCAGCCGCTTGCGTATGGCCCGATTACTCTGCCAAGTGGACCGGCGGCGTGATGGGTCAGGGGTGGAAGCGGACGAGCAGCGTGGAATGCGAGCTGCTCACCATTGCCCCAGGCTCAGTTTCCGGAACGTCCGGAGCCTGGGGCAATCCGGGCTTTATTGCGATAAACGGGCACGGTTCTCGATACCGTGCTGAACGGGGCCGTCGGCCTTCTATGGATGCCCTGGTCGCGGTTTTTCATCGACGCTTCATCGTTTTTCGCTGCTTCAGGTTCTCTACTTGGGTTATGTTCAGGCTGATCCGCAACTTGTCTCGCTCCCTTGTTGTTGTTGCCTTCCTTTCCACACTGACTGCTCTACGTGCTGCGCCGGTGCTGATGATTTCCATCGACGGGCTTAAGCCGGAGTATGTTACCCATGCTGACGAATATGGACTGAGAATTCCTACGCTGCGGCGGTTTCTGGTGGAAGGGACTTATGCCGATGGCGTGATCGCGGTTACGCCCACGGTGACCTATCCCGACCACACCACGCTGATTACGGGTGTGTGGCCAGCGGAACACGGGATTGTTAACAACACCGTGTTTGATCCGAAGCAGACTATGGATGGCGCGTGGTACTGGTATGCCGGCGACATCAAAGTGCCTACGCTTTGGGATGCGGCGCACCGGAAGGGGATTGGCACGGCGAGCGTGAGCTGGCCGGTGAGCGTGAATGCCACCAGCGTGGATACGCTGATTCCCGAGTACTGGCGGACGGCGAACGATTCCGTCGACCCTGAGGACGCTAACCCGCAGGACATTGAATTGATGGCTGCGATTTCGCGTCCTGACGGGATGCTGCTGGCGATGCAGAAGCGGCTTGGGCCTTACATGATGGGCAACGACACGACTGTGGAGGGGGATCGCGTGCGGACCCGGTATTCGCTGGATATTCTGGAGCGCGAGAAGCCGGGATTGATGACCGTGCATCTGAGCGCGATGGACGAGTCGGAACACGTGAGCGGGCCCTTCAGCGCGGATGCGGACAAGACGCTGGAGGCCGTGGACGGGATGGTGGCGCAGCTGATTGAGGCGGCGAGGAAGAATGACCCCAGGAGCGTGGTGGTGATTGTTTCAGACCATGGATTCGTGGCCGTGCATCATGCGTTGAATATCGCGATTCCGTTTCTTCAGGCCGGATTGATTCAAGCGAAAGAGGGGGCGAACGGCAGACCTTCCATTGTTTCGTGGAAGGCGGAACCTTGGGCGACCGGCGGGATGGCGGCGATTGTGCTGCATGACCCGAACGATGCGAAGACGCGAGAAGGTGTGCGGGCGCTGCTTTCCAAGCTGGCTGCCGACCCGGCCAATGGAATTGCCAAGATTCTGGACCGGGCGGAGATCAAGAAGACGGGTGGATTTCCCGATTCGGAGTTTCTGCTGGCCTTGCAGCCGGGATTCACATTCGGCGGAGCTTTCAGTGGCCCGCTGGTCAGCGATCAGCCCGCGGTGAAAGGGACGCATGGGTATTTGCCGTCGTATCCGGAGATGCGGGCTTCGTTCTTTGCAATGGGCGACGGCGTTGCAAAAGGGCGCGATCTTGGGGTGGTGGAGATGCGGCAGATTGCGCCTACGGTTGCCGGGATTTTGGGAGTTAGCCTGCCTAGCGCTAAGGAGCCTGGGCTGAATTTGGGGCGATAGTTGATTGTTATCGAGTCATTTTTTTGGCCGCCAGAGTTCTTCCCAGGCCGCAAACTCGCTGGGCCTGATCTGGTAGCGGGCGAAGTTCCCTTCGTGCAGGTTCAGCAGTTCGTTTTCAGCCATTTCGCGAAAGCGTTCGCGGTCCTCAATGCCGATGTTTTCGTCGGCCCAGGCAGCAATTACAGAAGGCGCCGATGCCCGGTTATTGCGACCGCGCACGATGCGCGCGACGACTTCCCGCAGTGCAGCGCTGTGCTTGAAACGGAATGGATCGGGTTCGCCGAGAGATTGCCGGACGGCGGCGTATTGTTGTGCCGAGCGCTCATAAGCCCAGAGAAAAACATCTTTCAGAAGGTTGGCGTCGTTGAGTTCGTACACGCTCAACAGCGAGTCAGTGTACAGGGAGCTCGGAACGCCAGTGAAGGACAACGGAGACAGATTTTGTTTGATGAAGGGGATATTGGCGGCGAGACGTGAGACGCGTTTGTTGACGTCGTCAAAGGGCTGCAGGTAGGGCAACTGCACCATGATGACGAACGCCTGTTCGAATGGATCGCCGATGGCCGCGGCCTTCGCCAATATATGGCTGAAGCACTCCTCAATGAGTTGGGGCACTTCGAGCGGGTGAAATGTGGATCTCTCGATGCCGACGGCAATATGCCGCAACCGTCCCGCTGCTGCTTCATCGGGCAACAGGTTTTGCGCGAGAATTCCGTGAAGATTGAGGATTGTGTAGCGGTTGAAGCCGATGTCATCTGCCGCGCCAACGAGGAATTCGATCGCTTCCTTGTGGTTCAGGATCATCTGCGCTTCGAGCCGTTCACGGCCCTGGGCTTCTTCGCCGAACTCGATGAGCCGTTTGGTATCGAGCATCGAATACGTGTTTCCTTCGAGGCGGCTTGAGTTCCACGACAGGTCAATCAGGAGCCGGTTGAGGATCTGCTTTGCGTAGGTGCCTGCGGCCCCTGTTGCAAAATTCGGTCTGCCAATCTCCGCAAGGCGAGCACGCTCTGCCGGCGAGAGATAGGAGCTGTCGTTTGGCTGGTAGGAGTCGAGGAAGTGACGGTTGTAGCCTGCGGGCTTTCGCGCCGCCGGGGGCTGGCTAAGGTAACGGCGGACGTTGGCGCTTGCGGTCGATAGAGGTACGACGGCCTCTTCTGCTTTGGCAGACGTCGCGGGATTAGGGGGAATTGGACTCTGTGGCGTCTGCGGCATGGTGTATTTGGTCGCCCGACCGTCCCCTCGGGGAACGAGGCGTCCGGCATCGATCAGAGACTTCAGATGAGATTGCAATGTTCGCGAGGGAAGCTTTGACGTGAGTGCCTCAGCGATATCGGTCCGGCTTGCACCTTCGGGTTGGCGTTCGACAGCGGCCAGGATCGCTGAGAAGGCTTCTTCTGGTATGCGTTTGGGCATGAGTCTTCCTTTTTCATTGCGCTAAGGCGCTTTGTATTGCGCGAAGACGTATTATGCGCAATATAAACCATCTACGCGCAATGATAAAGGGAATCGCGCAACTTTATGTTGCGCGATTCGTATATAGTTGCGCGAAAAGAGATACGCGCAACAACCGTTAGAAGTTGATTCGGTGGTCGCTTTACGGATTCGCATGCTCTTAGAGTGCGCGTGAGAACCGATTCTGTTTGCGCCAGTGAACCCAGTCAGAGAACCTTTCAAAGACAAAAGCGGCAAGTTGGCGCCGCTTTGCGGCATGGCGAGTTAGCAAGTTAGCGGGTGTGTCCAGTTCTCAGGCAGACTCTTCAGTCGGCCTTTTTTCCAAATACCTTCGGCAGAAACCTCCTGGGTTCATCGGATGGCAATATGTCGGAGTGCTGGTGCGAGATTCTCGACGGTTGCCGTCCTAATCTCCACAGAAGGGCTCCGGGTTGGGTGGTGTATCTTGGCCGAGATGATGGAATTTTTGATTTGGAGAACGGCTTAATCCCCTATGCCTACTTTTGCCGCTATCGATATTGGATCGAACTCGTGCAGGCTCAAGATTGCGAAGGTTGTGGCGCACCGGCTGAAGACGCTTTCGGAAGACCGCGAGGTGACGCGGCTGGGTGCGAGCGTGTTCGAGTCGGGGCTGGTGGCTCCGGAGGCGATGACGGCTACGCTGCGGGCGCTGAAGCGGTTTCAGCGGGCAGCGCAGGCGCATGGGGTGGACCAAATCCGGGTGGTGGCGACGTCGGCGATGCGGGATGCACGCAACGGGGCCGCGTTTCAGGCATGGGTGAAGGCGGAGACGGGCTGGACGATGGAGATCATCTCCGGCCTGGAGGAAGGGCGGCTGATCCATCGCGGGCTGATGGCGGCGGAGCCGGGCGTGGGCGGGAAGGTGCTGCTGGTGGACTTGGGCGGGGGCAGCTGCGAGATAACGCTCTCAGAACACAAGCGGATCAAGGAAACGATGAGCGTTCCGCTGGGCGCGGTTCGGCTGACGGAGGAGTTTCTGCATGAAGATCCGGCGCCGGCGGAAGGGCTGGCGCGGATGCGGCAACTGATTTTGCGGGAACTGCGGCGGGCGCACAGGAAGATTCAGCCGGAGGGGGTGTCGCTGGTGGTGGCGACGTCAGGGACGGCGGCGGCGCTGAGCGAGGTTTGTGGGAGCAAGTCTGCTAGTCCTAAAGGCAGCAAGTCAGCGAGTCAGCTAGTCAGCAAGTCAGCACGGCTGAGTGCGAGCACGTTGTCTGGAATTGTGGCTACGCGGGATGTTAAGAAGCTGGCTTCGAAGCTGGCTAAGATGACGCTGCCGGAACGCGAAGCGGTGGAGGGAATCGGGCCGCGGCGGGCGGAGATTATTGTGGCTGGGGCGGAGGTGTTTGCGGAGCTGCTGGACAACTTTGGGCTGGCGGGTTTCCGGTATTCGCCGCTTGGACTGCGGGATGGCATCCTGGCACAGATGCTGGCGGAGCAGGATGCGCGGGCCACGGCGCACAAGGAGTTTGAGCACGAGCGGTGGGAGAGCGTTCTGGCGACGGCGCGGCGGTATGGGGTGGAGCTGAAGCATGCGGAGCCGGTGCGGGCGCACGCGGCGCAGTTATTCAAAGAGCTGAAGCCGCTGCACGAGCTGCCGGCGGAGTATGAGAGCTGGCTGGCGGCCGCGGCGATGCTGCGGGATACGGGGAAGTTTATCAACCACCAGGGCCACCACCGGCATACGCAGTACATTGTTTCCAGTTCCGAAATATACGGGTACACGCTGCCGCACCGGACGGTGATTTCGGCGATTGCGCGGTACCTGGGCAAGAGCAGACCGCAGCCGGGAGACCGGGCGCTGCGCAACATTCCGGCGGAGGAACACAGGAATGTGCACAGGGCCGTGGTGCTGCTGCGGCTGGCGGTGGCGCTGAACCAGGATCGAGCGAGCGACGTACTGAGGGTGTCAGCGAAGATCTACCCGAAGCGCGTTTACCTGGAACTGGAGCCGGGGCGGACGGGCGCGGAACTGGAGCTGTGGTCGCTGAGGAAAGAGGCGGACTATTTCCGCGAGGTTTTTGGGCGGGAGCTTTTTGCCACGTTGTCGTAGACGGCGCGGGCCATGCGGGGATCGATGAGCCACTGAAGCAGGGGTGGGTGGCGATCCATATCGATGCGGGCGACGGAGCCTTTGCGCATGCGGATGGCGGCGCCGCCGTTGCCGGTGACCAGGCGGCCGAGGAACTGAAAGAGATTGGGATTGTGGCCGACGGCGAGGACGCCTTCGCGGTTAGAGTATTTGGCGAGCATTTCCTGGAAGTCGGCGAAATCGGCGTCGGGCGCGAGGGCCGGGCTGATTTCTACTTTGGCTTCGTAGCCGAGCTCGGTGCCGACGAATTGGGCGGTCTGCAGGGAGCGTTTGAGGGGACTGGAGACGATGACGTCGACCTGGACTTTGAACGCATTGAGCATGCGGGCCATCAACATGCACTGTTCTTTTCCCTCCTTGATCAGGGCTCGTTTGGCATCGAGAGCCGGATTCTCGCGGGCGAGTCCGGCATTTGCGTGGCGCATCAGGTATAGGTTCATCGAGATCTTTCCAGGGGGGAAATAAAAGTAGTTTCACCAGCTCCTTGACGTCCCATATTAACACGTTTGTAACATTTGGAGATGGGGTAAATGGGGTATGGGGCTTGGGTTACGTGTGTTCTGGCGGAGCGGCGGACCAGAGTTCGCCGATGAGGAGTCCACCGAGCCAGCTGCGGCGGGTGTACCGTGTGAATCCGGCGGCACGGAGGGCGGCGTTGTGATCCGGGAGGGTGCGAATGGCAAGGCCGGTAAGCCAGGCGAAGGCACGATAGAGGCTCCAGACCAGTGGACGGGCGATGAGCCGGCCATACCAGCCGGAGGGGATGGCGAACTCCGAGACGACCCAAAGTGCGGACGGCGAGGTGACTGCGCGCAAAGTCACTGCCAGCGATTGGACCTGTTCGGTGGTGAGAGAGTCCAGAAAGAAGTGCGTGAATATTGCGTCGTATCTGGAATCGCTGGTCCCCAAGTGCGAGGGATTAGAGGCGTCGGCTGGAATCGCTGGTCCCCAAGTGCGAGGGACCAGGGGCACCCGGCTTTGGTTTTGTTGATTCTCGCCTGGGGAGATTTTCGGGTGCCAACTGCGGATGTCGGCTTGCTCGGTTTGGACGCGGGCGGCGTGGGGGCCGGCCTGGAGGATTAGCGCGCTTAGCATGGCGGGGCTGGCGTCGACGGCGTGGACGTGGATCGAGGCGTTTGTGCGGAGCAGGCGGGCGGTAAAGCGGCCGTCGCCGTCTCCGAGGACGAGGGCGTGGCGGCGGGTTGCGAGTTGGGGCAGGAAGGCGTTGCGGGCGAGGGAAAGCGAGGGGCCGAAGGTGGCGTATTCCATCCAGCGGTAAGCGCGGGCGAGGCGATTGAAGTTCGGCGGTTGG
>JBEKZG010000162.1:0-7495 GCA_049510095.1 Occallatibacter sp. | reverse complement strand
AAAGGAGTCAATTGCTTTTTCAGTTTGCGCCCTGGCGCCATGTTATCTCCTAATGTTGTAGGACTATATGCCGCTCAATCCTAATTGTCAACTATAGTTTTAGGACTAAGGGAACCCAGTGCCCCCCTCGGCCACTGCCCGTCGCTCGCCCCGCTTGACATCTCCGGCGCACCGGACTACAACTCGCTTTCACGACTCAATCGCCGGGAGGCCCGCCCCATGCCACCATCCGACTCGAACGAAGGCCTGCGCGTACGCCGCAAGCTGCTTGGCGCCATGGCTTCAGCCATTCCGGCTGCCGCGCTGCTCGGCCTCAACTCACAACCAGCGGCAGCCGGCACTGCGCCTGAAAGCGGCGTCATGGAGCCGCCGTTTCACTCCGAAAATCCAGTGCCCGAAGAGTTCCTCACGCAGGCACGACTGCGCAATTACAAGAACCGCCGCTCCTCAAGCTGGGACCGCACAGGAGGCAATGCCGACGCTGTTCCGGTCGAACCGGGCGCAACCGCGAAGCTGCTGGAAGTGGAAGGCTCGGGCGTCGTCACCCACATCTGGTTCACTATCAATTCGCATGATCCCATGCATCTGAAAAACCTGGTTCTGCGGGCCTGGTGGGACGGCGAATCGGCGCCATCCATCGAAGTCCCCATCGGCGATTTCTTCGGCCTGGGTCTGGGTCAGTACTTTACCTACCAATCGGCGCTGCTGGCCGTTGCGCCCATCAAGGCGCTCAACGCCTACTTCCAAATGCCCTTTGCCCGCTCGGCCCGCATCACGCTGACTAACGAAGGCACTGTTCGGACGGACAACCTCTATTTCGCCATCGACTACGTGACCTTCCCCGCGCTCCCCACGGGCGTCGGCCGATTCCACGCGCAGTACCGCCAGGCCGTACCCTGTAAGCAGCTGCCCGGCAACCCCGGCGGCAAGAACCTGAGCGGCGCAAACAATTATGTCTTCCTTGAGGCCACAGGCAAGGGGCACTTTGTCGGCGTGACCCATTCCGTCGTTCAGACCAGGGACGGCTGGTTTGGCGAGGGCGACGACATGATTTTCATCGACGGCGACACCGAGCCCACCATCAACGGCACCGGAACCGAGGACTACTACAACGGAGCGTGGGATTTTGGCGGCCAGGCATTTGCCTTCATGCACAACGGCGCGCCCCACATGGTCACGCCGGAGAAGAAGGGCGGGCGCTACTGCCTTTACCGCTGGCACACAGAGAGTCCGATTGCTTTTGAGAAATCGATCCGCGTCACCATTGAGCATGGGACGGACAACGATCGATCTGACAATTTCTATTCCACAGCCTACTGGTACCAGGAGGAGCCGCACGCGGCATTTCCGGCTTTACCCGCGCCCGATGACCGAGTTCTCTGAGCCGCAACGACGGAACGGAAGCGTTATTTCGTCGGTTAGGCCGTAGCCAGAAATGGCTCCATGGCCAAAAGCGGTTCCATCGTCAGAACCGGCTGCATGACCGGCACTGGCGCCAGCGCCGCAACCGGCTCTGCCACCTTCTCCTCCACTGGAACCAGGCGCATCAACGACTTCACCACATCGGCCGCGCTGTAGCTGTCGCGTCCCGGAGCCAGAAAAGTCGCTACGGTATTCAGGTCGTCTCCCACGGTAACCAAAGGAGGCTCCTCAACATTGTCCTTGCGCACCTGCGCGTGACCAATGTTGGCCATCAGCGCGTTGCACAGGCACTTTCTGCCCACCGTGTCTTCAATCTTGCCGCCCTTAGCCAGGTAGTTCGCCACCGGCTCCGCCGAGCAGCGGTAGCCAATGGTGCCATTCTCTGCCGCGTAGGGGTCGCGCAGGTAGCCAAGATCGCAGACACGCTTCCGCTCCTGGTAAATCGGGAACGCGGAGCTGGTACCTTCAAGTTGAGCCACTTTGAACGGAAATCCCGTCGGAGAGGCCACAGGATCGGTAAAGACCTCGCCCGTACCGGCCACGGCCTTGGCCATCAACTGCTTCTTGAGATCCGGGCGCATGCCGGACTCTGCTGAAAATGCAAACGCCGTCCCCACCTGAATTCCCGCCGCACCCAGTTCAAGTGCCTCGCGCAGCTTCTCGGCATTCCCATACCCGCCTGCCAGCCAGAACGGAACGCCCAGCGCGCGCAGCGCTTCAATATCCACACGGTCCCGCTCGCCATATACCGGTTCGCCGGTCTCAGTCAGTTGCAGCTTGCCGCGCGGCGGCGCATTGTGCCCGCCTGCCGTCGGGCTTTCAATTACCAGCCCGTCCACACGTCCGCTCGCACGCCGCAGCATGGTAGTGGCCAGCGTATTCGACGATACAATCGCCAGAAACCTCGGCCGGTACAACCACGGCAGCGGGCCTTCAGCGAATTCGGAGGGATCGAGCCGCATCTGCGTGTCTTGCCCCACCGCGGCGCCGGTCACCGCCAGCTTGTATTCCGCCGCCTGGTGCGACGCGTACGCATCCAGCACTCCGGGAATGTGCAGCGGAATCCCCGCCCCCATCAGCACATAGCCCACACCGGCCAGCATTGCGCCGTAAATTGACGGCAGGTGCGGCAGTTGGACCTTCTCAAGAAAATTGATGCCAACCGGATTCTTGTGCCCTTCCTTCGCCAGAAACACCTCGACGAAGTTGCTCACCATGCACAATTCAATCAGCTTGTGCGGATCCTTGCGCTGGTGCATCGCCACGGCCGGATACGGCGCCCCCGCGGGCTTGCCGCCGGGAACAAAATACTCCTGCCAGATCCGCCTGGCCATCTCGGGAAAGGGGAAAGCCTCGACACCGCGCTGCATGTGGCCGCCCTGATCTCCGTCGGCCAACCGCCGCACAAATAGCTGATCGAGCGCTGTGCCCGACACCACGCCAAGCTGGCCCAGCCTTGAAACCGCATTGGCCAGGCGCCAGTTAGACACACCCACTCCCATGCCGCCCTGAATGATTTTGGGAAACTGGACCATCTCTGAATTCTTTCACAGATTCCGATGAATCTGGATATTTTCTCTAACACTAAGGTGGAATCGCGATCCGGAACTGAGCAATACTGCGCATAAATGAAAGACAAAGGGCCGCTTCTGGAATCCGCAAGGCCCTTGGATCCGTACCCGGAGAAACCAAAATGCAGTGTGGTGAAGGGGACGCTCGTCTGCCTCTACAGACGGGCATTGAGCATCTGTTTGATGATGGCAAGAACTCCGGTTGCGAGTAGTGCGGCTGCCGACATGTAAAAGCCATGAACAACCAGGAAGATAAAGCCCCCCACTATGGCCAAAAAGCAGATCCCGCCCATTACGCTATTTACCAGAGCGTAGATCAGCTTGCGCTTCTTGTCCTCATTGATGACCAGAACGATGGTTTCGGGGGTCATGCCTGAGCGGATAAGGCCTGCAATCACATCCGGGCTTGGCAGGAGAGCGGGCTTCTGAGAGCCCATCTATGCCCTTTTCTTTTGCTGAGGCCCAATGGGAGCTTGAACAGCCGGCTCCGCAATGTCTTTGAGGAACTTCCGGACAGTCTCAAGATCGACGTGTTTACCCTGGCGTCTAAGAAGGTACAAGACAATCGCCTCGTCAACCTCCGACCGTTCCATGCCATCATATATCTCTAATACAGACTTTTCGGCCTTTGCAGCGCCTTTTGTCTCCGCGAGGCCACAATTCATTTTCGAGTATGGCATCAGGAGTTCTGCGAATTGCGATTGGCTCAAGTCGGTAGTCTCTTCGACCAGCGTTTCGGCTCCGCCGGGCAGCTTCGCCCAGCCGAACAGTCCAGACAGGCTAAACCCATCCCAAAAAGACCTCGCCGCAATTGCGGAGTTCTTCATGCCACACACCTTCACACGAACATACTACACCCCTCTAAGATGCGCGGCGAATCTCAATAGCGCGGATTAGGGCCGATTCTAAATCTTCTCCCGCAAAAAGCTGATCACATGATCGGCCTGCACTACGCCCACCATCCTCCCCAGCGCGTCCACCACCGGCAGGGCATGCAAGTTGTACTTATCAAACATCTCCGCCAGGTCATCCTGCCGCATGTTCGCCGGGCACGAGAGCACCCGAGGCTCTGTCAACACCGCCAGCCGCGTCTCCGGCTGCGCCATCACCAGCCGCGCCAGAGACACCGCGCCCCGAAGCATGCGCTTCTCATCCAGCAGGTAAATCTCCGTCACGCCTTCCGGGTCGCCGTCAAAGCTGCGCAGCGCCTGCACCGCCTGTGCCACCGTCGCCTGCATCCCCAGGTAGACAAAGTCGGTCGTCATGCACCCCGCGGCCGAGTTCTCGTCGAACTCCAGCAGTTCCTCCACCTCGTGCCGCTCTTCCGGCTCCATCTCCTCCAGAATCGCGTCCGACTGTTCTTCAGGTAGTTCTGCGAGTAAATCGGCGTCTGCGCCGGGGTCCATCTCTTCCACTATGTCCGCAATCCGCTCTTCGTCCAGCGTCTCCAGAAGCGCCTTCTGTAGCTTCGGTTCCACCTCTTCCAGCGCCTCGGCGGCCACTTCCTCGTCCAGTGAGGCGAACACCGCCTCGCGTTCCGCCGGTGCCAGATCCTCCAGAATTTCCGCCAGGTCCGAGGGATGCATCGACGCCAGCCGCTCATATTCAATGCGCAGCTTCACCCGCCGCGCCGGATCCACCTCAATCACATCCACAAATTGCCAGGGAATTCCATTCGCGGGCAGCTTGCGCGAGAGCTTATCCAGCGTTCCACGAGGAATAATCCCATTAAAGATGCTGCGAAAAGCTCCGCGTAATCCTATCTCGACCTCGGCCACGCGCAGCAGGTGCGCCGCGCCCCGCCCCAGCCACTCCAGGTCCACGTCATTTACACGGACCACCTTGCGCCCGTGAATATCGATGATCTGCCGATCGACCAGGTCCTGCTTCAGGTAGAGGTAATTGCCGTCGTCTTTCAGCGGAACCATCGCGCCCGACGAACGCAGTTCCAGCGTGCCCGCCGGCGTCTCCATTACGTCCTGCGACGGAACTATGCACAGCCCGGTCCGCGTCTTCAGCACAAGTCCCGCCACTTTGCCCGCATCGGGGCCGGTCGCCACGGCAACGTCCTTCAGCCGTCCGCGCAGATGCCCCTGCGCATCGGTCACCGGAGTGCCAAGCAGCGCGGTCAAACTCACCCGGGCTGTGGTGCGGGGTTGCATGTGGTCAGTGTATTCCCCTGGAGCCGTTCCGATGAAGGCGCTATCGCTGCGAGTAACTCAAGTGTGCCGATGTTATCTTTTCCCTCGGTGCAAAATACCCACCCTCTGCCAGCTCGGATCGCTCCTTTTCAGTCAGCGAAGGCGGCTCATACTCCGCCCAATAGTCGTACGTTGCCGGCCCGTTCATTCGGTCCACCATAGACCTGCGGTCGCCGATAAACGTTAGGGATTCGCCCGGCAGCAGATGAAACCAACTCGATTTGAACCTTTCCGTAAAGGAGGGTCCGTCAGCCATTCCGCCGCCACAACCGTGTCCTGTGCCACCGTTGCTTGGGCCGTCCAGCCGAACCACCGATCGGACGCGGATGGCGCCGTTCGGCCCCAGACAGTCGATGGCCGGCATCGGCATTTCGACCGCGACGTTTCCAATGTTTTTGAGGGTGAATCGCAGCGCGGCCGGTAAGCCATCGTCCGTGGTGGTCGCGACCTCCATCGTCAGTTCCAACTGGACGGGGCTCGGCTGCTCTGCCGGCTTTTCGACCTCATTCGATTGTGCGGCCAACATCCCCGATGCCGCGCAGAATACCACTACCGCGAATACACTCTTCATCCCTCGCCCCCATCTCACAGACACTTCGCGCCGGTGTTTGGTCACTATCTCACACACTGCGCTTGACACAATCCCCTTCAGCCATGAAACTGCCAGCAAGGTTCATGAGGCGCGGAAGGGCGAATCTGCTCAATCCTATGCCGGAAAACGGAGATTCATACCGGTGAGCGGACCTAAGGCAGGGCGGATGAGTTTTTCGCTGAGTTCCACCATGGAGAGCGTCAGTGAGGTGGAAGCCGTCGCGGAAAAGCTGGCCGAGGAGGCCGGGCTGGACGAAGACGCGCGCTTTCATGTAACCATGGCCGTGCGCGAAGCCGCCGTGAACGCTGTTCTGCACGGCAACGATTACGACCCCTCAAAACACATCACGGTCAGCGCCGAAAACACCGGCACGGCGCTCGTATTTACCATCGCCGACCAGGGCAAGGGGCTCGATCCGGAAACACTGCCCGACCCCCTGGCCCCCGAAAACCTCCTGCGCGGCACTGGCCGAGGCATCTTCCTCATCCGCTCCTTCATGGATGAGGTACACTTTCGACAACTGCATCCTGGGACCGAGTTGACGCTGGTAAAGAAGCTGGCGCCGGCTGGTGAGAAAACATAAAGCACTTGGCGCCCGAAGCGCCGGCCGCGGAGTGAGTTCGCTCATTTCGCCGGCATTGCAGGCAGGTTCGGACTTTCCGCCCTGCTCCCGGCCAAGGTGCTATAACCTTACTACCAACAAGGAGGAATTCCCGTGGCACTTACTATTGCTTCCCGTGAAGTGGACGGCGTCACCGTCCTGGACCTTAGCGGGCGGATCACTCTGGGCGAAGGCAGTGTGCAAATTCGCGATGCGATTCGCGACCTGATCAGCAAAGGACAGAAAAGCATCCTGCTGAACCTGGGAGACGTGAACTATATCGATAGCTCGGGGTTGGGGGAGTTGGTAAGTGCCTTCACCACAGCCAGGAATCAGGGCGCGGATCTCAAGCTCCTGAACCTGACCAAGAAAGTCCACGACCTCCTGCAGTTGACCAAGCTCTACACTGTATTCGACGTCAAGGACGACGAAGCCAGCGCCATCGCTTCCTTCAAGTAGACCAGCACCGGCAGATTCTCAAACAAATCCGCCCGTGCCAACCCAGGGGAAAAGGCCATCGCGCCAAGCGTGATGGCCTTTTTGGGTCTTCCTGACATATCTTAGTCTCCCGCCGCCGTTGCCGCTCCACGGGGAGATGAAAAAGCAGCGCCGGTCTCCAGACCGGCTGTAGTGCGGGCGTCCTCGCCCGCACATGAGGGCCTTCGCTGCACCTTGTTTCTTATCAGAACTTGACCACCGGAGCCGTCCGCGCGCCCGCACTGGCTTCAAAGTACGCCTCGTTTGAATGGAAGCCCAGTATTCCGGCCCAAATGCTGTTCGGAAACTCGCGGACAAACGTGTTGTAATCGCGCAAAGTCTCGTTATACGTGCGCCGCGAAACCTTAATCCGATTCTCCGTCCCCGCCAACTCATCCTGCAGCCGCAAAAACTCTTCGTTCGACTTCAGCTGCGGGTAATTCTCGGTCAGCAGCAGCAGCCGGCCAATCGCTGAGTCCAGTTGCCCGTTGGCCGCGATCTTCTGCTGCGGTCCCTGCGCATTCAACATCCCCGCACGGGCATTCGCGATATCGCCAAAAACCGTGCTCTCTTCTTTCGTGAATCCCTTCACTGTCTCTACCAGGTTGGGAATCAGGTCAGCGCGCCGTTG
>JBEKZG010000161.1:0-10057 GCA_049510095.1 Occallatibacter sp. | reverse complement strand
CGGCGGTGCTTGGAGGAGCGGTACACCTATCGGACCTGTCGTTTACGCCGGCATTCGACTTGTCCAGCTTCGCGGGTCAGTTTGGGGGCGGAGTTGCGGCGCCGCCTTCGCGGGGCTTAGCCCAGAACGTTCAACTCAATGTGGCGGTGGACTCCACGAGCAGCGTGAACCTGACCAGCCGAACACTGAGCCTGGGCGGAACGGCGAATCTGCAACTGCGCGGAACAGCGGCGGACCCGGTCCTGCTGGGGCGCGTGAATCTGAACAATGGAGACATTATTCTGAATGGGAACCGGTTTGTCCTCAACGGCGGCACAATCCAATTCGTAAATCCATCGGAGACAGAGCCTGTGGTCAACGTATCGATGACCACCTCAATCCAGCAATACAACATCGACCTTCGATTCCAGGGGCCGGTTGACAAAATGCGAACGCAGTACAGCTCGGATCCCGCGCTGCCTGCCGCGGATATCATCAACCTTCTGGCGTTTGGGCAGACGACCGAGGCAAGCAGTGCGGCTGCGACTCCCACAAACCAGGCCGCCGAATCGCTGGTGGCGTCGCAGGTTTCCAGCCAGCTCACGAGCCGGGTCTCCAAGATCGCGGGGATTTCCCAGCTCTCCATCAGCCCGGTGCTCGCCGGCAGCAGCAGCGCTGGACCGCCGGGCGCGAACATCACCATTCAGCAGCGCGTGACCGGGAACCTGTTTGTCACCTTCTCGACCAATGTGGCTTCTACACAGAGCCAGACCATCCAGGGGCAGTATCAGGTATCGCCGAGGGTTGCATTCAGCGCCACCCGCGATCCAAATGGCGGCGTTGCCTTCGATACGCTCATCAAGAAGAGCTGGTGACGACGAGCTTCGGCTCCAAATGCGGGACAGAACATGCGTAGTTCTTCCGTAACATTCTTGAATGAGGAAACACCAGACTTTCAAGTCGGCTAACGGAGATAGGCGTGACCAGAATGCCCAACGGGTTATGCATGACAGATCGCTTGTGAAAGCCGAGCGGCCCTGGTTGCTTCGCTGCGCAATTCGGGGAATAATGCAGAGCGTGGATCTGCTGGAAAATCAGCCCAATTACACCATTCGCAAACTTACCCGGCGAGTTACCAGGGGCATGTAATGTGCTGTGCATGCGCATATTTATCGCGGATGGACGAACCTACCCCGCGCTCGCGCCATCGACATCTCTTCTAGGGAACCTCTGAAAATACTCCCAAATCCACGACTATCGCAGGTAATGTGGAGTTGGTGAGCGGATCGCGCATGCAGCAGATGACCTTGGCCCATCAGGCGGAGTTTCAACGTTACTCGAAGAAGACGCGGCGGGAGCAGTTTCTCGAAGCGATGGAGGCGGTGATGCCGTGGGCGGAGTTGCTGGCGCTGGTTGAGCCGCATTACTCAAAGGGCGAGACGGGACGCAAGCCGGTAGGTCTTTCTATCATGCTGCGCGTGTATTTTTTGCAGCAGTGGTTTGCGCTCTCGGACCCGGCGGCCGAGGACGCGCTCTACGAATCGGCGGTGCTGCGGCGCTTTGTAGGCGTTGATTTGGGCAGGGCGCCGGCGCCGGATGAGACCACGATCTTGAACTTCCGCCACCTGCTTGAAGAGTATGAACTGTGCGGCCAGATGCTGGACACGGTGAATGTGTATCTGGAAAGCAAGGGCATCCGCATCACGACGGGCACCATTGTCGACGCGACCATCATCCATGCGCCCTCGTCGACCAAGAACGAGCAGAAAGAACGCGACCCTCAGATGCATCAGAGCAAGAAAGGCAATCAGTGGTACTTCGGGATGAAGGCGCATATCGGCGTGGATTCGAAAGAGGGCGTGGTGCATTCGGTCTGCTCGACGGCGGCCTCGGTCTCCGACGTGCACATGCTGCCCGAATTACTGCACGGCGGAGAGACGAAGGTCTGGGGTGACGGTGGTTATCAAGGACAAACGGAAGCGATTCGCGAGGTCGCTCCGCGGGCGCAGGACATGACTAACCGGCGGGCCAAGAACTCCAAGGGCGAGATAGATGAAATCGAGAAGCGCAAGAACCGGAATAAGTCGCGAGTTAGAGCGAAGGTGGAGTGGCCCTTCCGCATCTTGAAGCGTGTGTTCGGCTTCGTGAAAGTACGCTATCGCGGCTTGAAGAAGAATCACGAGTGGCTGTGCGCGGCCTTCGCGCTCGTCAATCTCTACCAGAACCGCAAGCGGCTGGTCAGGATCGACCAACGGCTTGCCCCGCAAGGGGCATAGTGTGTCCGCCGGAGGCCGCAGAAGGCCTCCGGCGAGGAAACCGAACAGCGGAATCCATCTCCAAACGCAGATTTTGAGCCGATGAGGTGAGATTCCGGCGACCAGCACTCATAACTCGACGTTTTTCAGAGGCTCCCTAGGTATTTACAGCGGACCATCTGTTGATCTATGGCGAGGACAACGAGAGCCCTGAGTTTCCATTGAACATCGCAAAGCAATTAGAAGAGTCCAAACACCTCCCCTTTCCATACGATATGCGCATCTATGCCGATTACGAGGTCTGTCTCAAGTCTCGAAGTTCATTTAACGCGTCCCTCAGTGGCTAAAGCCACGTTGATTTTGCAGGTTTTGCGGCACGACTAAAGTCGAGCCCTTTCAAAACATCGACTTGTTCAGAGGTTCCTTAGAACCAGAAAAGCCGGGTGCCATGGAGGCAGCCTGCATCGAATCCGCCAAGAATGTGTTCGTCAAGGAAGCAAAATAATCGACGATACAGGCGACTCGCTGACCCGCTGACTTGCTAACTCGCTGCCTTCTGATCCCCCCACCGCGACACGCTGAACTGCGCCCCCGCAAACAGGATCAGCCCCGAAACATAGGCCCATAACAGCAGCCCCACCGACACCTGGAATGGTCCATACAACTCGCCCAACCCCATATGCGGCAGCAGCGCCATAAACACGTACTTCGATGCCAGCCAGATGATTCCTGTCCACACCGATGTATGCAGCACCGGCCGCCACGGAACCTCACGGTTGGGCAGAATCCAATAAATCGAAAAGAACAATGCGATGCACCCCGTCCCGCCCGACAAAACAAGCCATGTATTACTGAGCACCTTGAAGAAGAAATTCTCCGGGTTATTGGAAAACACTAAAGTCAGTATCCCCTGCGCCCCCTCATTCAGGAGGATGATCACGATTGCCAGTACGAGCATCCAGAGTGCCAGACCGAACGCGACCAGTTGGTTCATGATGTAATTGCGGCTCTTTGTCACGCCCCACGCTTGGTTCAGCGCCACTTCCAGGGGAAGAAATATCCCAGTGCAAGTGATCAGGATCATGACCAGCGAAAATGCCTGCACCCCATGACGGGACGATACGGCGGCCGCATACTGAAGGTGGACCGCTAACCAATTCGGCTGTTTGGTCGCCGCGGGAAAGAAATAATTCACCATATTGTCCACCACGCCGAGCATTGCTTTCGACTTAAAAACCGACAGCGCCAGCGTATACAGCAGCACAACAAATGGAATGAATGAGAGAATCGCGTTCGCCGCCACGCTGAAGGCATAGGTGTGCACCTGCGTGTCCAGCAAGTACGCCCCCAGCGCCTTGCCGTCCCTCCGCCACCGGTACCACTTGGACTTTGCAACCGGTTCTATCGCGTCGATCGTCCCGGCAACCTGGATCGCCGTTTCGTTCAAAGTACCGGAATCTGAAACCTCAACCACGCGTAACTCCCTGTCCTGAAGTTGGAAATTCTGTTTGGCTTTGCACGCCAGATGCTCGGCCGTCAAATGGATACTTTCAAGGATAGTCTCTCCGCTCACCTCACGCTGTGACACCAAGAGTCCCGAAAAAACTAATCCCAGTGCCTCTCTTGACAATCGGCAGCGCCCGCCTAAACCCCTCGACGGCCACCACAGCCCGGCGCTTCGCCCTCTGTTTTAGGCGCGTCAGCACTCGCATCCTGCGCCCACCTTTGTCCGTTCCCCGCCAGGTGA
The DNA here is from genome assembly GCA_049510095.1 of Occallatibacter sp. Taxonomy (GTDB): domain Bacteria; phylum Acidobacteriota; class Terriglobia; order Terriglobales; family Acidobacteriaceae; genus Telmatobacter. The sequence goes on along the minus strand of JBEKZG010000161.1, from coordinate 6,076 downwards.
CATTCATGCTGTATTAACTTTCCTCTTGCATCCGTATTGATTTCCTGCCATAACTGGAGCACGGCGCGCCGGAGACGAGCCGTCAAACAAATCTGGAAGGCCGCAAGCATTGCTTTTTTTGTTTCTTCTCGCGCCAACCAAATCGCGGGCACCCCATCGAGCTGCCGCAGCACGCCAATCCGGCGCGCGTCGGTGGCTCGCGCTGTTCTTGATTGGCTCTTCGCACACCAGTCCGCTCCCTTCCAGCTGGCTGTGTGCGTCGAGCGCCCAGGTTGGATCTGAAAGTTGTGCCGGAAATCAATTCTGAGGAGAGTTCGAGTGAGGGAACAAGGCGTCGTGAAGTGGTTCAACGGTACGAAGGGGTATGGATTCATTCAGCGGTCAAGCGGCGAAGATGTGTTCGTACATTTTTCCGCCATCCAGGAAAACGGCTACAAAACACTGAATGAGGGCGATGCCGTTGAGTTTGAGTGCCAAACCGGCCCCAAAGGCCTGAACGCCGCAGGTGTCACCAGGGTGGTCTAACCCGGCTTCCCACCCAGCCACGCCTTCACCGGCTCTCTTTCAGCTTTCTCAGCGCCCATCGCGCCGCAGAGCGCAAACCCTCATCCGCGGCCTCCGCCGATTCTGCCAGCCGGGCCGCAAATTCCTCCTGCCCGCTGTTGCCCATGGCAATGGCTACGTTACGGCGCAGGCCCATAAATCCAGTCCGCCGCACCGGCGAGCCATTGAAAATGCGCTCGAATTCCGCCATGTCCATGCCCGTCAGCCACTCCAGTGCCGGGTTCACCAGCTCCGCTCGCGCCTCGAGCTCCGGGTCTGCGCTAAGCGGAGTTCGCCGCGGCGAATTCCAGGGACAAACATCTTGGCAAATGTCGCAGCCGAAAACTTGTCGTCCCATCCCCGTCATCAGTCGCTCATCGATAGGCCCTTTATGTTCGATCGTCAGGTAGGCAATGCACTTCGTCGCGTCCATCTGGTAAGGCGCAATCAACGCGCCTGTCGGGCAGGCCTCCAGACACCGCGTGCAGCTCCCGCACCGGTCCGGCACCGTCAGCTGTGCCGCGGGAATTTCTTCCTCCTGCACATCCAGTGATGTCATCAACACCGCCAGAAATCCAAACGACCCCAGCTTTGGATGAATGAGGCAAGTATTTTTTCCGGTCCAGCCCAATCCTGCCGCCGTGGCCAGCGGCCGCTCCATCACCGGGCCGGTATCCACGTAGCCACGTCCCTCAAACTCGCCAAACTCGGTACGCAGCCGTGCCTCCAGGGTCTTCAGTCGTTTCAGCAGCACTTTGTGATAATCGCTGGCCCGCCGCACTCCTGCTGCATCCACCCGGCTGCTCCACGCATACCGCGCAATCCACCCCGCTCCCTTCTCCGCTGCCGCCGTAGACCGGGGTTGCGCGCTTTCGTAATTCGCAAAGCAAACAATCGCCGACCGCGCCCAAGGGAACGGAATCCCCACCCGCGCCCGAAGCAACGGTCCTGCCTCGCCATCTTTTTCGGGCCCCCGCCGCTCCAGGTAGCTCATCGTCCCCGCCCGGCCTGCCTCCACCCACTCCTCAAAGCGCGCCGCGTCCCGCTCCTCCACCGCATGAGGCAGCGCCACCAATCCTCCTTCTGTAAACCCAGCCTCCCGCGCCCAGCCGCGAACCTGCTGCCGACTCAGGCTTCGCGCGGCTTGGGTTTCTTCGTTGGTCATGGAACCGGCGCTACTCCCTTTTACGTATTGGTCTACATGTTCGCTAGTGGACGCCGGGATCGAAACTGAACACGCTTCATCCACTGACGGGAAGACAAGACTGCCCGTATCTCCCATGTTTGCAGCATATTCCCATTGCACTAGCTTTGGCCGTCCAGGTGCAATTACTCAGGACAGACAGCCAGCTGGCCCTCTGATTGGCACATGCCGAAGCCAGCTTAATCCAAGGAGGTCTTTATGATAGCTACCATCCCCAACCCCGCAGTATCCGGGCCGACCAGGGAACTTGAATCGACTGAAGTCGCCGGGCTCACCGAGCTCGTTCGCGGCTGTGATCGCCGCCTCGTCGATCACCTGACGCCCCACGTGCGCCGCGGTAGCATTGCACTCGATTTCCATTCCGTCGAGCGCATCGACGCCGCAGGCATCGCCGCCCTCATCACGCTCTATGCCGACGCCCGTCAGGCAGGCCATCATTTCTCCATCTTCAACGTAGCGCCGCGCGTCGTTCAAATCCTCGCCATCGTCGGACTGGACCGCATCCTCGTGTCGAGAATCGCGCCGTGCGAAGAAACTGTGGAAACGTGTTTCGATCGCTCTGCCGCTTGAGCCTTTCCAAACAAGCCAGGAACTCCGTTTCATCGCCTGTTTGGACTCAGTTCGTCACAATCTCCCTGTCTTGGGTTCCAGGTGTTGGGCTATTCTTAATTGACTCCAGGTCAAAGACTCGCCTTACTGGGGAGATTCTATGGACTTAAGTATCCTCGCCTACAATGGGCCGGAAATGCCGCCCATGGAGCAAATCACCGAGCTGGTCCGCGGCCAGGACCAAATGCTGTTGGAACGCTACCTGCCGCTCGCACGCAGGGAATCCGTTTCGCTCGATTTCATCTCCGTCCGCCGCGTCGATGCGGCCGGCGTCTCGGCCCTGCTCTCGCTCTATACCACTGCCCACAAAGCCGGCCATCGTGTCACCATCCTCAACGCCTCGCCGCGCGTGCAGCAGACACTGGCCCTACTCGGATTGGACTGCATCCTCTTGTCTCAAAATGCGGTATAGAGTTCAAGGATTGGACTTCATAACCAGCGGCCCGGTGCCTGAATCCCCCAATTCCTCATCTCCTGTTCATCTCAGCGCAGGTTCCCGTCTCAAATTGCGAAAATTCCCACCCAAGATCAGCATTTGTAATTATTTTCAAATTGATCGTCCGTGACGGAGAACACAGGCAACCCTATGCGCGCGGGACTATTCGTTGAAGCGACTTATGAATGCCGCGAGGCGTAGTCGGATGTTTGGATGACTCGCACGCGCTCAGCCCCTCAATCGTCCCTGCCTTGTGCAAGTCGCTGAGCCTACGTTCCGCCACCCTTTCCAATGATGCGTCCCGTGGAACCCTAATACGGAGGATTCATCACCATGACGCAGGGCGCTATGGATAAGCAGGTCGCCGCGGCGACTCTAACCTCAACTCCAACCAAATACGTCTACTTCTTCGGCGGCGGCGCAGCGGATGGCAATGGCCGCATGAAGGATGTGCTGGGAGGCAAGGGCGCAGGTCTTGCTGAAATGACCAACGCCGGTTTGCCCGTCCCTCCGGGTTTCACCATTCAGACTGAAGCCTGTCGCGAGTTCATGCGCGGCGCGCTTAGCCCAGAAATTGACATTGAGATGCATGAAGCGCTCGAACACCTCGAGCGGCTCCAGGGCCAAAAATTGGGCACGGGCGAAAATCCCCTGCTCGTCTCCGTCCGTTCCGGCGCCAAGTTCTCCATGCCCGGCATGATGGACACCATCCTCAACCTCGGCCTCAACGACCAAGCCGTCGAAGCGCTTGCAAAACGCAGCAACAATCCCCGCTTCGCCTACGATTCCTATCGCCGCCTCATCCAGATGTTCGGCGACGTTGTCCTCGACGTCCACAAGCACAAGTTTGAGGTCATCTTCGACAGCATCAAGGAGCGCGAAGGCGTCAAGTTCGATTACGAGCTACCCCCCGAGGCTCTCAAAGATGTCATCGTTGAATACAAGAAGCTGGTTAAGAAAGAAACACACAAGGAATTCCCCCAGAACCCCCTCGATCAACTTGTCCAGGCCCGCAATGCCGTTTTCAGGAGCTGGCAAAACGATCGCGCCAAGACCTATCGCCGCATCAACCACATCGATGACTGGCTGGGCACAGCGGTCAACGTGCAGGCCATGGTCTTCGGCAATCTCGGCGAAACTTCCGGCACCGGCGTCGGCTTCACCCGCAATCCCGCCAATGGCGAGCGCGTCTTCTTCGGCGAGTATCTGATGAACGCGCAGGGCGAAGATGTCGTCTCCGGCGTCCGCACTCCGCAGCCCATCAGCGAACTCGAACGCACCATGCCCAAGGTCTACGACCACCTGCGCGCCATCACCTGGAAGATGGAAAAACACTATCGCGACATGCAGGACTTCGAGTTCACCATCCAGGACGGCAAGCTCTACATGTTGCAGACCCGTAACGGCAAACGCACCGGCATGGCCGCCGTCCGCGTAGCCATCGACATGGTCCGCGAAGGCCTCATCACCCAGGAAGAAGCCATCTTCCGCGTCGAACCCAACCAGCTTTACGACTTCCTGGTGCCTCGTCTCGACGAAAAAGGCTCCGAGGTTGTTGTGCTCGCTACCGGCCTGCCGGCATCACCCGGCGCGGCTGTAGGCCAAATCGTTTTCACCGCCGAAGACGCTGTCAAGTATCACGACAACGGCCAATACCCGGTCATCATCCTCGTCCGTGGCGAAACCACGCCTGAGGACATCGCCGGTATGGAAGTTGCGGCCGGCATCCTCACCTCTCGCGGCGGCATGACGTCTCACGCCGCTGTCGTTACCCGCGGCATGGGCAAGTGCTGCGTAGCCGGCGCCGGCGATCTGCAGGTCAATGAGAAGGCAAAGGAACTCCGCGTAAAGGGCAAGGTCTTCACGCAGGGCGATTGGATCTCTCTTGACGGCACAACCGGCCGCGTCATCGAAGGTAAACTCAAGACCCTCCCCGCCCAACCCGACGATCCCGATCTGGTCAAGTTCATGAGCTGGGTCGATCCGGTTCGCCGGCTCAAAGTGCATGCCAACGCTGACATCCCGCGCGACGCCAAACAGGCACGCCTCTTCGGCGCAGAGGGTATTGGCCTATGCCGCACGGAGCACATGTTCTTTGCGGAAGACCGCATCGACCTCATGCGCGCCATGATCCTGGCCGACAACGAGAAAGACCGCCGCGAAGCCCTCAAGAAGCTCCTGCCCATGCAGCGCGCCGACTTTGTGGGTCTCTTCGAGTCCATGGATTCGTTGCCCGTCACCATCCGCCTGCTCGATCCTCCGCTGCACGAATTCCTGCCCAAGCGCGAAGACCTGCTGGTCCAGATCGCACGCCTCGAAGAAACCAAGCCCCGTTCGCCCAAGCTCAAGGAACTCCGCACGCTGCTGGCCAGGGTCGAGGATCTTCATGAAATGAACCCCATGCTCGGTCTGCGCGGCTGCCGCCTCGGCATCGCCTATCCCGAAATCACTGAGATGCAGGCTCGCGCCATCTTTGAGGCCGCGGCTTACATCAAGACCCACGGCGGCGATCCGCACCTCGAGATCATGGTTCCGCTCATCACCTGCATCGAGGAGATGAAGAACCAGACCGCCATTATCCGCTCCGTCGCTGAAACCGTCTTCAAGGAGAAGGGCGTCACAGTCAATTACCTCGTGGGTACCATGATCGAATTGCCCCGCGCCGCCCTCACCGCCGACCAGATCGCCGAGGAAGCAGAGTTCTTCAGCTTCGGCACCAACGACCTCACGCAAACCACCTACGGCATCTCCCGCGACGACATCAACCAGTTCCTCCCGGCTTACATGAAGCACGGCATCTTCAAACAGGATCCCTTCGCCACCCTCGACCAGGCCGGCGTCGGCGTTCTCGTCAAGATGGCCACAGCCAAGGGACGCAATACCCGGCCCAACCTGAAGGTCGGCATCTGCGGCGAACACGGCGGCGATCCTGAAACCGTCAAGTTCTGCCACAAAATCGGCCTGAACTATGTCTCCTGCTCGCCCTACCGGCTGCTCACCGCAAGGTTGGCCGCCGCCCAAGCCGCGCTCCAGGAAATCCAGTCACCCGACATCCACAGCGGAACCTGCTGATTCATTCAACCCGCAATACAGCAAGGGCGTTCGCCATGGCGGACGCCCTTGCTGTATTTAGCCGCGGTCTTTCACCTGCCATGAAAGCGTTAACCTGCATATCTCACACGCCGCCTGTTGAAGGGGAGAGTCTGGAAGCAAAAATATAGCTGGAAAGGCCGTCTTTTCTGTGGCATAACTACGTTATCGAGACGGGTTATGGCCGAGGAAAG
>JBEKZG010000160.1:0-7536 GCA_049510095.1 Occallatibacter sp. | reverse complement strand
CTGCGGCCAGAGCAGCAGCGCCGGCGCCTTCGGCCAGGTTGTGGGTGTCTTCATAAAGGGCCCGCATGGCGTCGGCGATTGCGGTCTCGGAGACTTCGACGATGCGGGAGACGTTCGCCCAGATGGCTTCCATGGCCAGCGGATTGGGTTTCCGGCAGGCAAGTCCATCCGCAATTTCAGTGAGTGACGGCGCCTCGACGACCTGGCGCTGCGCGAAGCTGAGCGCATACGAAGGCGACCTGGCGGCAACCACGCCTACAATCTCCGTTGCCAATCCCAGAGCATTGCGTGCGGCCGAGACTCCGCAGATGGACGAGCCTAGCCCGATGGGAACATAGACAAGATCAAGCGGCGGCGCCCCCTCGAAAAACTCGAGAGCGTACGAAGCAGTGCCCATCACCAGCCGTTCGTGGAAGGAGTCGACCATAACAAAGCCGCGCTCATCCGCCACTGTGCGGGCATACTCGAGCGACTCCTGAAAATCGTGGCCGTGCTCAATTAGTTCGACGCCTTGAGCCAGCATGGCGCGATTCTTCTCTTTGCTGTTGCCGAGGGGAACCACGATGACGGCCTTGAATCCGAACAGCCGCGCGGCCATGCCCACGCCCTGACCGTGATTGCCGCGGGTAGCTGCGACTATTCCCACAAGAGCCGGTTCGGTCTGCTTCAGCCAGTTCATATAGACCAGAGCGCCGCGCAGCTTGAATGCTCCTACCGGTGTATGGTTCTCATGCTTGATCCATGCCTCGACGCCTGTTTGCTGTCCTGCGGAATGGCGCTGGTTCACAAGCGGCCACGTGTACTGCGGTGTGGGCGGCATTTGTTGGTAGATCAGTGCCTGGGCTTCGCGGATTTGAGCGAGAGAGGGAAGCTGCATGGCTCCAGAATACGTTCCCGCGGCGCGGAAGATGAAGCCAAAGCTGGGCACGTCCCGTCTTGCGGGAGAGATACGCTTGACCTTATGGCACCGCCCGCTCAGACTGGTGGTGTGATTCTTCAGCCGGCGAAACGCTCTGCCGCCGGTTCTCCTAAAACAAATTTCCCGGAGGATTTTGCCCCATGTCATCGATCGCTATGTCCCATCCCATCAATCGCAGAACCGCCCTCATGCAGATGGGCGCCCTGGCCGGAGCTTTCGCCGGAGCCAGCGCGCTTGCTGAAACCGTGCGCATTGACGGAGCCGCAAATGGCCAGACCGCAGCCTCAGCCGCGCCCGCGCCGGCAACCGGACCCTTCACATTGCCGGCGCTGCCCTACGCCTACGACGCGCTTGAACCGTACTTCGATGCGGAGACCATGCATCTGCATCATGACAAGCACCATCTGGCTTACGTGAACAACCTGAATGCCGCCGTAGCCGCGCATCCCGAGCTGGCAGGGAAGTCGGTAGAAGACTTGCTGACCAGCCTCGGCACCATACCTCCAGCTGCGTTGAATGCGGTGCGCAACAATGGCGGAGGCCACTACAATCACTCCTTCTGGTGGCCGACTTTGGGCAAAGGCGGCGCAGTTCCCACGGGTGAACTCGCCAAGGCTATCGATGCCAAGTTCGGTTCTTTGTCAGGATTTCAGGAGAAGCTGACTGCAGCCGCCTTGAGTGTCTTTGGCAGCGGATGGGCCTGGCTGGTGAAGTTTCCGGATGGAACGGTAGCCATTCAGACCACGCCCAATCAGGATGCCACCATCAGCTCGGGCGTCAAGCCGGTACTAGGTGTGGACGTATGGGAGCATGCCTATTACCTGAAGTACCATAATGTCCGCGCCGACTACGTCAAAGCGTTCTTCCAGGTCGTCAACTGGGATTACGTGAGCGGGCAGTTTGCGAAAAAGGCGGATGCGTAGAGATTCTATATCACTCCTCATTGCGTCTGGTTGGATAGTGATCGGGACCGGGATTGCAGCCAGCATGGGCATGGTTCTGGCTGGCTGCCACTCGGCTGCGGAGCTTACGCCGCAGCAGGCGGAAGGGAAGCATCTCTACGAGGTGCGTTGCGCTCATTGTCATGAAGAGAATGACCTGGCGCTGAAGAAGGTCCCGCCGGACCTGCATGATGTCTTTGAACGGAAGACACTACCCAGCGGCGCACCGGCCACCGATGCGGCTGTGCGCCAGAACGTGCTCAGCGGCAGGGGAATGATGCCCGGGTTTGCCGGGCGCTTCGACGATGAGCAGATGGCCGCGCTGCTGGCTTACTTACATACCGGACTGCGGTAGGGGTTCGCGTCCCGATTCACAAGGTTGGTTCAAAGATAAATGCCGGGACCGAATCTTTGAAAACATGCCTCCGGGGCTAAAGCCCAGCCTATTTGATTGCCGAATTGGCACGACTGAAGTCGTGCCAATTCAAAGCGCGCCGTGCCCGGAGAGCTCCTCATTGAGCTGCGAAGTCGTGTTCCTTCGCACATCTTCATCTCATGGAGTTTTTCCGCAGCGCACGGTTACTCGCAGCGGATTGCCTTCATGGGATCGACCCTTGCTGCGCGGCGTGCAGGCAGCGCGCATGCCAGCCCCGCGACCGCGGCGAGCACGAGTATAGCGCCGACGATCACCACGGGGTTGAATGAACCGGTGTTGCCGGTAGCCCAATGCGCCATCACCTTGCTGAGGGCTAGAGTGAGCACGATTCCCGCGACGACGCCGCTGCCCACACTGGCAACCGTCGACCGAAAGACGATTGCAAGCACGTGCGTGCGCTGCGCTCCGAGCGCCATGCGGATGCCAAATTCGTTGGTGCGTTGCACCACCGAGTAGGAGACCACGCTGTATAGCCCGACCGCGGACATGGCCAGCGCCAAGACTGCGAATGCGCCAAACAGCCAGGTGAGGAGGCGTCCGCGAGCCCATTCCGGCTGGTCCTGAATCCAGCGATCCAGATCTTCTGTACCGCTGTTTGTCTGCTGATCATGGTCGATCGAGTTCACTTTTGCACTGACCGCGTGCAACAGGCTGAGGGGAGCGGTTTCAGATCGAACCAGTATTTGGGTGTACATACGCATGCCAAGGGTGAAGGGAACAAAGGCCTCGGGCAGAATGGGATTTGCCAATCCGTCGTCGAGCTTGTCTTGAATGATGCCGACAATCAGCAGGTTTCCGTTCGCGGCAGAAGCTGTTAGATTGAATGGCGGTTCGTCGCGCAACTCAGGGAACTTGATTGTGTGCCCGATTGCGTCGCCATTGGGGAAGTAACGCCGGGCAAATGATTGATTGACGACTGCAACCGGGGCCGCATTGTGATTTTCGGTCTGATCCCAGATGCGTCCTTGTGCCATTGCAATGCGCAGGGCCGGGAAATACTCCGGACTGACGAAGTTCAGCCGCGTGGGTTGTTCGGTGCTGGAAGGCCTCCCAGAAATCTCAAAGTGTGTCTGGTTGCCATTGGAGGGTGGAGTCGCGTTTGTCGAAATGGCAGTCATGGTAACGCCGGGAACCTCGGCAGCCGCAGAGCGAAGCCGTTCGAAATAAGCAACCCGCTCGGCCCATGTCTTGTAGGCGCCCTCGTGAACGGGAATCCCGACTGACATGATGTTATGCGGATCGTAGCCCAGGTTCATGCGCAGCATTCTCATGAAGCTTTCAATGGCCACTCCGGCAGTGGTGAGCATAAGGAGGGTGAGAGCAAGCTGGCCGGCTATCAGCGTTCCGTGGAACCTGCGTCCGCTGACGCTGCCGGCAACCTTGCGTGTGGCGGCCTGCATAATCTGGCTTACGTTTGGCTTGGAAACCTGGATTGCGGGCCAAAGACCAAAAAGAATCCCCGTGGCAACAGCGACGGCCATGCAGAAGAGCAGTACCGGAAGATTGATTTGGATAGCTGCTTCATGTGGGATGGAGTTTTGGGGAAGGTTGGCGACGATCAGGTCCAGTGACCGATAAGCGATGAACAAGCCCAGGGCGGCGCCGGTGAGCGAGATCAGCAGAGATTCGGTAAGCAGTTGGCGGACGATGCGAGCGCGGCTGGCTCCGATGGCCGAGCGAACGGCAAACTCGCGATTGCGCGAGGTGGCACGCGCCAAGAGAAGAATGGACACGTTGCCGCAGCCGATCAGCAGCAACATGGAGACTGCGCCAAAGAGCAGGTAAGGAATTCCGCCGAGCCGGTCGAGAAAGTCGTCGTTGAAGCCACGAAGCTTGAGATGAAATGGAACGGTTGGAAAGTGTTTCGGGGTTTCCTGGGCGAACTGGTGAATGAGGGGATCGAGCGCCGACTCGGCTGCGGCTTTTGTGATGCCTTGTTTCAGGCGAACACCAACATAGAAGCTGTGGTTCAGATCCTGTGCGATCTTCTGCGGAACATAGACATCGGCGTCGTCCCAGGTAAAGCGCGGGGCCGCCACGCCGACGATGGTGTAATTCTTGCGGACCATCTGAATGGTCTTACCGAGCACACTGCGGTCAGAGGCGTAATGGCGCTGCCAGAATTTGTAGGCGAGCACGACGACCGGTTGCGGATCTTGACCCTCAATGGCGTCGGAAGGCTGCAAGCCGCGGCCAAGGGCTGGCGGAACGCCGAAGTACTCAAAGGTATTTGGACTGAAGTAATCCGCCTGAACGTCCTCCGGCAGGTCGGCTCCGGTAACTGTGAGGTTCCATCCATCCGCGATAAATGCGTCTTCGACCACAGGAGAGGTCCGGATCTTCTGCCACTGACCTGCCGTGATGCCCATGCCGTTGGGCTGGCCCTTGCCTGTGTCCAGGCGCAGATGCACCATGCGATCCGCGCCCTTATAGGGATAGGGATCGATGAGGAATCCATAGACCACGCTGAAGACGGCAGTGGTGGCACCGATCCCAAGTGCCAGCGAAAGTACGGCGGTAAGAGTGAAGCCCGGCAGTTTGATCAGTTGCCGGACGGCGTAGCGGAGATCCTGTAACAGACTCTGCATGGCGCTCCTTTGTTTCCGCTCATTTGTTTCTGTTTCCGAGCGCTGGCGCGAGTGGGAAGGGGAAGTTCGCGTACCACCCGCTGAGGGTCGAGCACGCCGCCTGCCACTTTGATGACTTCCAGGCTATTGAAATCATTAATCGATCGAAGAATCCGGTGCGCCGATCTGTTCGCTTTCGACACATGGGTGTTCAGCAATGGACATTCTCAAGTTGGCGGCCCGGCTCGCGTGATGCGGTTGGGAAGCCCTTGGGCGCCGCTGGCTTGTCTGACTACCGGGATATGCTAACTCCCTCAATTTGAAGAGTTTCCACAACGTATAGGCGGCTATATGTAAAAGCGAGGCGTTTTTCATACTAAAGTGATCACGTGTGATGTAAATTACAACTTTAGTGTGATCGCTGAGTTACACTAGTAACAATCAAATTGTGACTTAATGGGGACGACGCAACGAATTGTCCAACCATGTGAGAGGGGACGCGGAACCCCTGACCCACGAAAGGCGACCGCAAGTTTTGAGTTTGTCCAGAGCATAGAAAAGGGCAAGACAAATCTCGCAAACGGAAAGGCAGGCCAATATGACAGTCCGATGGGGAAGGTGCTTCAACTTCAACAGGTGTGAGGATGCCAACTCAGGAGAACTGGTGCCAGTTCCAATGGGGTCACCATTCGTTTGTCCACAGTGCGGAGGTACATTGGAAGAGGAAGGCGCCAAATCCACCAGCACGGCGCCTGCGGTCCGCATCGAGAATCCGGAGGTTCGGATTGCAGCGATTGCGATTGGCAATACTCCCGCAACGCAGAGCGAACCGACTCAGACCAAACAGACAAAGAAACGATCGGGGTTTTCAAGGATCGCGATTGCGGCCTTATTTCTTCTGGTCGTAGGGGGAGCAGCGTTTCTGACGTGGGGCAGGTTGAACGGTGCAAAGGCTGCAGGCGCGATCAACGCGGAAAACACAATTCTCCGCCTGGCAGGCTCAAACACTATCGGGGACAGTTTAGCGCCGTCGCTGGCTGAGGCATTCCTGAAGAATCAGGGCGCGACCGATGTTCGCATCCTTCCTGGAGCCAGTCCGCAAGAGAAGGCGGTTCAGGGCGTTCTTCCCGGCAATTCGACGCCTTCATTCATTGTCGTCGCGGCTCACGGGTCAGCCACAGCGTTCACGGCCATGGCAGACAGCGCTTGCGACATCGGGATGGCTTCCCGGAGGATCAAATCCGATGAGGCCGCCAAACTGGAGTCGTTAGGCGATATGACTTCGTCAGGGAGCGAACATATTGTGGGGCTCGATGGCATTGCAGTCATCGTTAATGCTTCCAATCCGAATAGTGAGCTTTCCAGAGACGAGATCAAGCGCATATTCACTGGGGAGATCACCGATTGGTCGCAACTGGGCGCCAGCCACGGAACGATCGATGTTTACGCGAGAAGCGACAACTCAGGGACGTATGACACGTTCAAGAGCCTGGTGCTTGGCGGAATGCCTTTGGTCTCATCGGCTCGCAGGTTCGAGGATAGCAATGCGCTTTCGGCGGCGGTATCCAGCGATCCTAATGGCATCGGTTTCATCGGTCTCCCATTCGTTCACGATGCAAAATCCATTGCTGTTTCCGACAAGGGAACGCACGGTCTGTTGCCAAATGAGCTGACTGTGGCAACGGAAGACTATTCTCTTTCGCGGCGGCTTTATTTCTACACCCCTTCAATTCCACGCAACAAGTTCACCCGATTGTTTGTTGAATTCGCTCTCTCCAAGCAAGGTCAGAACCTGGTTGCCGCCAACGGCTTTGTTTCCCAGAATGTTAAGCCGGAAGTACAGGCTGTATCGACGTCCGCTCCCGACGAATACAAACTCCTGACGCAGAAGGCGGAACGCTTACCTCTGGATTTCCGGTTTGAAAAAGGCGCGGCCGGGGCAGACAACAAGGCAAAAGCCGATTTGGATCGGGTCGTGTCCCTGATTGCGGACGGAGGGGGCGCGAAAGACAAGATCATGCTGTTTGGTTTTGCCGACGGCATCGGCTCTTCACAAACAAACATGGCCCTCTCCTTGAACCGGGCCAAGCTGATCGAGAACGAACTCGCAGAGCGCGGCATACAGCCCATGGTCGTGCGAGGGTTCGGTTCCAGCCTTCCGGTTGCTTCGAACGATACCGATGAAGGGCGCGAGAAAAACCGGCGCGTGGAAATCTGGATAATGAATTGATTCAGAGGGCGCGGGCGTGGGGGCGGCGATGAGAATTTACCGCGCCAGCCGCATCAGGAGCAGGTGAAATCGCTGTTGCCTGGTTTGAAATCATTCATCGGTCTAAAAATCCAAGGCGCCTAGATGTTTCGACCGATGGCTGGCGGTTGCACTTCTGGCTCGACTCAAGTGGCTAGAGTGGATTTGTGCTCCCAACCGAATGACCTCCAGCAGCGCAAATGTGTTTCTTGCCCCGATCTCTGCTGAGTTTACAGGTGACAGCTACACAGACCGGAAAGGCGGCAAATGACACTTGGAGGGGGACAATGCGTGGCGAAAAACTGTGATGAAGGAAGGCGAGCTGTCGCCCGGTAGAGTGCCCTTGACAAACTTCTCCTCCGGCTTGGCTCCAGAAAGAATCTGAATGTTTGTTGCCCCTTGATTCTTCAGGAATGCCGCGGCTA
>JBEKZG010000016.1:0-30565 GCA_049510095.1 Occallatibacter sp. | reverse complement strand
TGCAAGCAGGTGGCTCGCTGGCTATGCTTATCGTGCTGATTGCCCAGATTAAATGGCTGGAGATCGCAGGTGGCGTAACAGCTATTCTTCTTTGGTTAGTAAGCCTTCTCATTCGGGCGCGGAGCACGGAGGAGGAGGAGCCGGAATCGCTCGAGGTCCAGCAGCTGCGACCGCCCAGAGGCCAGCAGCCGGCTTTGCCAAAGGGCCAGCCAGCTCCTCGGACGGAGCGGCCTTCCCGGTTCCTGCCATCCCTAGACGCCAAAGACCGCAAGCTCCTCCTCTGGTGCGTCGGCATCGGCATCACCCTCGCCGCAGTCACAGGTTTCCTTCTCCCCCGCTCCAACAGCAACGACAATCCGTTGCCTTCCACCTATCTAGCCGGACGTCACGGGGCCCGCGCCGCGTATGAAACGCTGCTCCGCTCCAACTATCCCATCGAGCGCTGGGAGCGTCCCCTCACCGAACTCGCCGCCCAGGCCGGTCCCGATACGGTGGTCATTTTCGCCGCGCCCTTCACCCGCGAGCCCGCCGACATCAAAGCCGTCCGCACCATCCTTGAGCGCGGAGGCCGCGTGCTCTCCACCGGCTTCTGGGGTGGATTCATCCTGCCGGGCGAAGCCAGCGGCGCGTCCCAGGAACTGAGTGCCGCCGCATGCAAGTTGGAACCCGAAGGAATCGATCCGCTCTCCAGCTCCGGTGAGGTGTGGATGCTGCCCCAGGCCACCTGGTCCGCCGGCAATCCCACGCACCGCGTCGACTATAGCTGCGCCGGTCAGCCCGCCGTTGTCGAGTTCGACTGGGGCAAGGGCCACGCCGTCTGGTGGGCCAGCTCCACTCCCCTTGAAAACGGCTCCCTCGCCCGCGCCCACAATCTCGATCTATTTCTCAACTCCATCGGGCCGCCTCAGGGCCACCACTTCTACTGGGACGAGTCTTTGCACGGCGAAATCCGCTCGACATGGAGTTACGCCTCCGGCCCTTCGCTCACGCTGCTCCAGATCGGCCTCCCAATCCTCGGTCTCCTTATTGTTTTCAGCTTCAGCCGGCGCAGCGGCCCGGTCCGCGACCTGCCCGCGCCCGCTCGTGCAACTCCCATCGAATTCCTTGACGCACTCGGCTCCCTCTACCGCAACGCCGGAGCCGCTTCCACCGCCGTCTCCATCGCCTGGGAGCGCTTCCGCCGCCGCGCTCTGCAGCTTTGCGGCCGGCGCGGAAGCCAGATGAGCGCCGCGGAACTCGCCGAGACAATTCGCCGCCGCTTTCCCTTGACCGACCGCACTCTCGAAACAGACCTGACCGCCGTCGAAGATGCCGCCTGGGGCGAGACTATAACTCCCCGCGAAGCTCTCAAGCTGATTCAAACGCTCCACGGCCACTGGGAAAAGCTCCTCGCCGCCGCCAAGCCAGGTTCGCTCAAGTCCGGTTCGCTCAAGTCCGGTCCGCTTCAGATAACGCCAGCCCACCAGGATCCGAATCCAGCCCCAGGAACCGTAGATAATCAATCCAAGCCTCAGGAAAGGGCTTCATGAGCCAGGAAGATCTAGACCATAATCCCGACCAAAACGCCAAAACCGCGGAGCGACTTTACGCCACCGGCCAGTTGATCACCCACGCCCGCGCCGAACTCGGCCGCGTCATCGCCGGCCAGGGCGAGGTAATCGAGGAAGTGCTGATCGCCGTGCTCTGCCAGGGTCATGCCCTGCTGGAAGGGGTGCCCGGCATCGCCAAGACGCTCATCGTTAAATCCCTGGGCCGCCTGCTCGGCCTCGGCTTCCAGCGCGTCCAGGCCACTCCTGACCTCATGCCGGCCGACATCCTCGGCACCACCCTCCTCCGCTCCGGTTCTGAAGAATTCAGCTTCCATGCCGGCCCCGTCTTTACTGACCTGCTGCTGGTCGACGAGATCAACCGTATGCCTCCGCGCACCCAGGCCGCACTCCTCGAGTGCATGGAAGAGCGCCAGGTCACCACCGACGGCATTCGCCGGCCGCTGCCCGCGTGGTTCACCGTCTTCGCTACCCAGAATCCAGTCGACTTCGAAGGCACGTACCCCCTGCCCGAAGCCCAGCTAGACCGTTTTCTCCTCAAGATTCGCGTCGCCTACCCCTCCAAACAAGACGAGTTGCAGATTCTCGAGCGCCACCACGCAGGCTCCGGCGCGGGTCTCCTCGAGGACGCCTCCATCACTCCCATCCCCGCCGATCTTCTGGCGCGTGCCCGCTCTGAAGTCCGCTCCATACGCATCGAGCCCGAGCTATACACCTATATCCTCGCCCTCGCCCGCCGCACCCGCGAGTGGCCCACGCTGCTCCTGGGCGCAAGCCCCCGCGCGGCTATCAGCCTTATGCTCGTAGCCCAAGCCTCCGCCGCATTCGACGGACGCGATTACCTCGTCCCGGATGACGTAAAGCGCGCCGTCCAGCCTGTCCTTCGCCACCGCATCATGCTGAAGCCCGAAGCCGAATTGGAAGGCTTCGACGCCGACCGCGTCCTCACCGACGTTGTCGCCGCCGTCCCAGTGCCAAGAAAATGATTAAGAGTCCGACCGAGAATGCTCTGAACATCGAGAACTCCGATCCAAGAGTTTGTAGCTGTCCCGACCGGGGGCCTTGCGGATGCGCTCATCAGCCGCCGTATCACTGCATGTGGTGTTGCCTTGAGCTAACCTGCGAGCAGCTCGCCAAAGCAGTGCAGGCCGGTCGTCACCCGGAACTATCCCGGAATTCAAAGAACCTCAACCCATCTGTAAATTAGGTTGATTTTCGCTGTCAAAGGTAGTATAAAAGTAGTATGAAAGAGAAGACATCCATCACACTTTCATCCGACCTTCTCGCCGATGTAGACAGGTCTGCGGGCGCCGCGAAATCCCGCTCCGCCTTCATTGAAGAGGTCCTGCGCGAGTACTTCAAAGAGAAAATGCGTCGCGCCATCCATGATCGCGACCTTCAGATCCTCAACACCAACGCGGATTACTTCAATCGGGAAATGGAAGACGTGCTTCGCTATCAGGCGCCGATCACATATGAGTCGGAACGGTGAGCGGACGTGCGCCGAGGCGAACTTTATCGCGTACACCAGCCTCCTGGCGATCCGAAAGAATACCGCACGTTTGCTATTGCAAGCCGCCAATCCGCAGTCGATTCGCGATTTTCCACTGTGATCTGCGCGCCGGTATTCACCAACGGGTTTGGTGCCTCAACTCAAGTCAGCATCGGGATTGACGAAGGCATGAAGCACGACTGCTGGATTTGGTGTGACGGGCTCACCAGTATCCGAAAATCCGAACTGACGCAGTACATCGGATCTCTTTCAAGGTCAAAACTGGCGGAATTCAATCGCGCCCTGGCATTTGCAATCGATCTGATCTGAGTCCCCTGCGCTACCTGCCGCGCTCGTAAACATCGCAATCGTCCGCGTGCTGAACAATCGGGTGCGGCATCCCCGCCTCGCGCAATAGCTCGGGAATATGGCTGTCGTTTAGATAGGTGCGGCACACCAGAAAAGCCCCGATATTCCGCGCTCCAGCCTTTTCGATCACCGCCGGCAATGCCTCCAACACGTAGGAGTAGGGCTCGATCTCGCTGCCTGCGCCAGGAATCATGATGGCCCTGCGGTGAGTTTGATAGGGAATCGCCGAGGACCAGTCGTCTCCCATCACCAGCAGAACGTCAGTTGGCATGGTAGTCCGATCGATCAGCGCGGTCACCTGTGGGCGGCCCGGATCGTTTGTACTTTGGATTGGGTAATAGTGCATCCCGTAGCGTACCCCGCACGCAGCCAGTTGAAGCCCGAGCAAGGCTACGCCAATCCAAGCATTCGGCCCTGGCAATTCCATCAGCGAGGTCATCATCACTCCCATTCCCACCAGGAGGAAGATCGCGTTGGCGTATGGGTAGTACTCGTGAACGTAATAAAGGTTCCAGAAGATCGCAACAGGAAGGGCATAGAGCAGGGCGCATGCTGCCGCTCTCCACTCCCACCCCCGGCGGAACCAAAACCACGCGGCCAAAAGCAGCGCCGGCATCACAAAACTGCCCAGGTAGTTCGACGAGTCGCGCACCAGGTACCCATAAAGCTTCGGACGAAGCCGTTCGGCCACCGTCCCATAGTTCCACTCGCTCAGCGCATGGCTGGTCAGCTTTGCCGTAATCGGGTTTTCCACCTTCACCTCGTCCGCAAATGTCGTCCAGCGCCAGACCGCTCCCACGGGAACCAGAACCGAAAACACAAGTGCCGCCGCGACAGTCCCGACTTCCAGCCGCTTGCCGGTACGGTTTCTCCACGCACTCCACGCAGGCAGGGCGCTCCAGGCCAGCAGGCCCCCTCCAAGCGCCAGGTAGGGAGCAAATGTGGTCACTTTCACCAGTCCGGCCAGCACACCAAAGACAGCCGCTCCCGCCATGTGCTGCCAGCGCCACTTGCGCGACCCAATGGTCAGCCTGAACATCTGGTCCGCATACATAAGCGAAAAGAAAAGCGCGGCGGACTCCATCATGAAAGTCCGCGATACAAAAACATAAAGCGGGCTAGCGGCAAACAATGCTATCGCCGGAATCTTTCCCCTTCCGCGCAGTCCAATTTGCGACAGAATCGACCACAACGGCAAGAAGCATAGATAAAAGAAAGCAATCGAAACCACCCTGCCCGTCTCCTCCAGAGGGGCGGACAACAGGATCGCCAGGCGCGCAACCAGCCATTGATACAGCGGAAACTCGAAGGGCATCGACCACGGCGGCCCCAGCACCGGCGTTTGATATCGCAGAAAATCGCCGCCATGCAGCATCGCGTCCGCCGTAAGAGCGGTCTGCGCCTGGCGGAAGGCATGGAAATCGAGGATGGAGTGATGAAATCCAATCCACGGAACGCACAAGCTGAATGCCAGACTCAGGCCCAGGAGCATCCGCAGCACCAAATCGAGTCCGCGGCGATCGGTCTGCGCCGTGGCCATCTCAGCCGTTGCTTGTTCCATACGAGTCAAACTTTCTGAATGGTCGACTTTAATCCCTCGTTATCAGCCGAGTCGCGATAAGCGACGATTTTGATAGTGCGCAATACCGTCAGGATAAGCTATCAGGAGTAAATTGGAGATTCGATAGAACAAGCCAATGGAAGCCCCATGATCTCCGCCACCCTCCATCCCGATCCCGTCACCGCCGCCTGCGAGCCCCGCCGCCGCTGGGCCTTCGGACTCACGCGGCGCTCCATCTGGCTCCTCATTGCCGGCTTCCTCCTGCTCGTTCCCGGCTTCTGGGATGGCCGCCTGGCCTACTCCATGCTCGCCTGGGACGTGCTAGTGCTCCTGGCCGCGTTCATTGACGGCAACCGGCTCCCACACGCCACGCAGCTCATCGCAACCCGCACCTGGTCCAATGCGCCAGCCCTTGATTCGGAAACCGAGATCGAGCTGACCATTGAGAATCGCGGCCGCATGATCGTCGAGTGCCGCCTCGTTGACGATCTTCCCCCCGCCCTGGTTGCCGATCCTTCCACACAGCGTCTCACCGCCTTCCCCCGCGTGCCCGCTTCCATCAGATACAGAATCGCTCCCTCCGAGCGCGGCGACTCGCAAACCGGCTGGCTCTACGTCCGCTACCGCTCGCCCCTCGGCCTGGCCGAGCGCTGGGCCCGTGCGCCTCTCACCCAAACCGTGCGCGTCTACCCCGCACTCCGCACCGGCGAGGAGCAGCAGATTTTCCTCGCCCGCAGCCGCCAGATCGACCTCCAACTCCGCCAGGTCCGCCAGCGCGGCCTCGGCCGCGACTTCGAAAGCCTCCGCGAGTACCGCGAGGGCGACGACCTGCGCGACATCTGCTGGACCGCCACCGCCCGCCGCGGCAGCCCCATCACCCGCCAGTACCAGACCGAGCGCAGTCAGCCCGTCTGGATCGTCCTCGACTGCGGCCGTCTCATGCGTTCCCGCGTCACAGCCGGTTCCACAAAACTCGACCAAAATCCTGGCCGTGCGCCAAGCACTCATTCCAAGCTTGACCACGCCTGCACCATCGCCGTAGCCCTCGCCCAGCTAGCGCTCTTCTCCGGCGACCGAGTCGGCCTCCTGGCCTACGGCTCCGGACTACAGCAACGTCTGTTACCCGGCCGGGGCGCAGCTCACCTGCGCCAGTTCATTGAGTCCCTCGCCCAGCTCCATGCCGAACCCGGCGAAGCCGACCACCTCCGCGCCACAGCCACTCTCAACCGCCTCCAGCCCCGCCGCGCCCTCATTCTCTGGATCACCGACCTTGCTGAAACCGCCATGCGTCCCGAGGTCATTGATGGCGCCGTCCAGCTCCTCCGCCGCCACGTCCTCCTCTTCGTCACCATGGCCCAGCCGGAGGTCGAGTCCATCGCCCAGGCCCGCCCCAAAAACGTCGAACAGATGTTCCGCGCCGCCGCCGCCCAGGAGATGGCCGGACGCCGCGAGTTATTGTTGGCCAGGCTGCACGAGCACGGCGCACTCACCCTCGACCTAAACCCCGAAGCCCTCACCTCGTCCGTCCTGAATCAATACCTCACCATCAAAGAACGGGCGATGGTCTAGCGCGACTTAGCCAACTTAGCTAAGTCGTGCGACAATAGCCCATGCGCACCGCCAACATCGGCACCCTCAAAAACCAGCTCAGCGCCTACCTCAAGTACGTCCGCAATGGCGAGGAAGTCGTTGTCTACGATCGCAATACTCCAGTCGCGCGCATTCTGCCATTCACTCCGCCCTTGCCGCCGCAAGGCGATTACGCCGCCGAAGAGGCCTACCTGATTGCCACCGGCCAGATGAAGCCTCCCGAGAATCCCAAGCCGATGGATTGGGATGCATTCTGGGCTTTGCCGCGTCCCACCGTCTCGGATGAAGCCGTAAGGGAAGCGATGGAATGGGCTAAGGGCAAAGGGGATTACTAAATGGAGCCTGCTTTCTGGGACTCCAGCTCGCTGGTCCCGCTCTGCATCCAGCAAGTATCCACTCAACTAGCGGAGGCTCTGAGCCAACAATACGAGATCGTCGTCTGGTGGGCCGCGCCAGTTGAAATCCGTAGCGCGTTCGCTCGCTTGTTGAGGATGGGCCGCCTGACTTCCATAGACATGGGTCAGGCGCATGTTGTTCTTGACGATCTTCGCATCAACTGGCGGGAAATAGCACCCAGCGAACAAATCCGCGACGAGGCGGGACGCCTCGTCGATCGCTTTCCCCTCAAGGCCGCCGATGCCCTCCAACTCGCCGCAGCCCTGGCCTGGTGCCTGGGACGCTCCAAAGGCCGTGCCTTCCTCTCCGGCGACACTCAACTCCTCGACGCGGCGCGCCAACTCGGCTTTCAAGCAATTCCGGCTTGACCTCGCCGCAAGCACAAATCAGCCAGCCATCGTTTCGACAACCAAAATTGGGTAACTATCTAAAAACCCGCCGCCCATCCCGGAATCCCTTGAGCCCCCCGCATCATCTGAGAGAATAATGGCAGTGAATCCGGCGCAACATTCCGTCTACCGGCGAACGAATATCCCGGCTTTGCTGGCCACGCTGGCTCTCGCCTCGCTGGCCGCCGCCTCGGCCCTCCTTCACGGCCAATCGGGAAACCCAACCTCTGCCGCCAATCCCTACTTCGGCAGCGTCACCGCCTATCCGGTCACCGGCGACGTTCTCAAGCTCTCGCTCGAGGACGCCGTGCGCCGCGGCCTCGAAAACAACCTCGGCCTCCGCGAGGCCGAAGCCGGCGAAAAGGCATATCAGGGCGAAAAGAACCAGGCCCTCCAGCAATTCCTGCCCACCATCACCCTCACCGGAGACACCGGCGTCTACCAGCACAATCTCGCCGCTCTCGGCTTCAGCGCCGGTATCCTCAAGGATTTCGCCGCCTTCTTCCCTGGCGGCAAAATTCCAGCCGGCCTCTCCTTCATCACTCGCGACACCCTCACCGAGGGCCAGCTCCACTTCAGCCAGACGCTCTTCTCCGGTCCTGTCATCGCCGGCTGGAAGGCTGCCGGCGCCGCCCGCAAGTCAGCCTACTTCGCCAAAATGTCCGCCCGTGGCGAGGTCATCCAGCAAGTCGCCTCTGCCTACCTGCACGCCATCGCCGCCGCCAGCGAAGTCGACAACGCCAAAGCCCTCGAAGCACAGGATCAGCTTCTGCTCGACCAGGCTCATGCCGCCCACGAAGCGGGAACCGTCGCCAACCTCGACGAACTGCGCGCCCGCGTTCAACTGCAGTCCCAGCAGCAGGTCCTCATCGCCGCGCAAAACAGCCTTGATAAGGACCTGATCCTGCTCAAGCGCGAGATCGGCGTCGATCCCGGTCAGAAGGTCGCTCTCACTGACCCAGCACCCTACAGCGATCTGGCGGCGCAAACCCCTGAAGAAGTCACCGCAATCGCCTACAAGAGCCGTCAGGATTATCAGAACCTCCAGAATCAGGCCGTCGAATACAAGGCCATCCACGCCGCCTATCGCAGCCAGCGCCTGCCCACGCTCACCTTCGATGGCTATTACGGCGTCAGCGAGGTCACCACCGTCGGCTCCCACGGCAACTTCATCGCCCAGGGCACCCTCAAGCTGCCCATCTTCCGTGAAGCCGGCCTGCGCGGCGATAACGATGCGGCCCAGGCCCAGCTCTCCTCCGTCCGGAACCAGCTCGCCGACCTGAAAAATCACATAGATCAGCAGGTGCGTTCCGCCCTGCTCGACGTCGACGCCGCCCACCAGCTCGTCCAGGTCGCCCGCTCCAATCTTGACCTCGCCACCCGTGCTCTCTCCGACGAAACCGACCGCGTCAACGCCGGCGTCGACGACAACCTACCCCTCGTCACCGCCCAGGCCACGCTAGCCTCCGCGCAAAATAACGTCGTCGAAAGCCTCTACCAGTACAACGTCTCCAAGCTCGCATTAGCCCGCGCCGCCGGCATCCTCGAACAGCAATACCGCGCCTATCTTGGCAAATAAACTCGGGCCCTTGCTAATCATTAACGTAAACAGCCTCCGGCTCCAGCTAAACTGAGAACCATGTTCGGCCTCAGGCCCAAGCTGCCCGTCACGGAAGAAGAGCGACTCTGGGTGGACGAAGGATTCCGCCGCCTCAGCCGTATGCTGGGCTGGAGCAGGATGCACAACGCCGCAGTCATACTCCCCACCGACGAATTCTTCCCCGACCTCTATACCCCCACTGAAGCAGGGCTCGAAGCCCTCTTTCGCCGGGTCTGCAAGTATATGTCTGTCCCTCGGACACAAGTTGGGCTTGCAGTAATCCCGGATTCAAGTGAGTTGGTTGAGATGCTCCCGGCCTATAGCTACAAGCCCGAAGGTCCGGCAGGCTTGCACTATGGCAAGCGCTGGGAAGGGGAACGCCCCCTCGTCGCGGTTCGTCACTCTCTCTTGAAAGACCCCCTCTCTGTGGTGGCCACTCTCGCGCATGAACTCGGGCATGTGATTCTTCTGGGCGGCGGCCATCTGGACCCGGATACCGAAGACATGGAGCCCATGACAGACCTGGTCACCGTTTACCTTGGGTTCGGAGTGTTCACTGCGAACGCAGCCCGGCGCTTTCAGCAATTCCAGGATGACCGCAAGCAGGGATGGTCTATGAGCAGGCTTGGTTACCTGCCCGAGCCGGTATACGCCTATGCGCTGGCTCGTTTCGCCCAGCAAAGAGGTGAGGTTAAGCCAACCTGGACCGCTCATCTTTCGACCAATCTGAAAGCATGGTTTCGTGAATCAACTAACTGGCTTCAAAATGACAATCTACCCATTCATTAACTCCATTCCGTAAGTTTCCCGTGTAACTTAGAAGCAAGAGGCATCTCCCCCGTATGTCCAGAAAGCTCAGCATCAAATACTATGTCGAGCCGGACTCCGCAGCCCTGGCTCGGCACGCGGCTCAGTACTTCGTCGAGATGGCCGGCGAGGCCGTTGAAGCTCATGGCCGCGCGCGCATCGCCATCAGCGGCGGTTCCACCCCCAAAGCCGCCTTCCAGTTGCTCGCCGACCCCGACTTGCCCTGGCGCTGGCGCATGCCCTGGGACTCTCTCGACCTCTTCTGGGTCGATGAGCGAACCGTTCCCCCCGACAACGCCGAAAGCAATTTCCGCATGACCCGCGAGGCCATGCTCGACCACGTCCCGCTCAAGCCCGAACAAATTCACCGCATGGAAGGCGAGCTCGCGCCCGACGCGGCAGCCAGCCGTTACGAGTCTGCGCTGCGCACCAGCTTCCACCTCGAGGAAGCCGAGCTGCCGCGCTTCGACCTCATCGCCCTTGGCATGGGCGACGACGGCCACACCGCCTCGCTCTTCCCGCACACCGCCGCCCTTCACGAAATGAACCGCCTCGTAGTCGCCAACCAGGTCCCGCAAAAAGACACCTGGCGCATCACCCTCACCTGGCCCGTCATCAACCATGCCCGTTCCGTCTTCTTCCTCATTGCCGGCGCTGACAAGTCCGCCATTTTGAACGAAGTTGTAACCGGCCCGCGCGATCCGGAGCGCCTGCCCAGTCAACTGATATGGCCGGCAAGCGGTATACTCACACTGATTCTGGATAAGGCCGCAGCCGCGCTTTTGCCCGCAACCAACGGGGAAGGCTGTGGGGTTTTGGAGAGGGAACGATGATTCTGGCGGGAGACGTAGGCGGCACCAAGGTTCACCTGGCGCTGTATGACTTTACCGATGGCAAACTCACATACACCCGCGATAAACAATATCCTGCAAAGGAATATTCCGGGCTCGAAGATATCGTCAAGGAGTTTCTGAGCGCGGACAAGGTTACCGCCGCCTGCTTTGGAGTTCCCGGCCCCGTCCGTAACGGACGCCTGCGCCTCACCAACCTGCCCTGGACCCTCGACAGCCGCGAGCTTGCCGCTACCCTCGAAATTCAGCACGTCTTCCTCATCAACGATCTCGAAGCCAATGGATACGGCATCGCCGAGCTTTCCGCCGACCAGGTTCTCACTCTCAGTGAAGGCGACTCCGGCCAAATCGGCAACCGCGCGCTCATCGCCGCCGGTACCGGTCTTGGCGAGGCGCTCCTCATTTGGGACGGCCGCCACCACGTCCCTAATCCCTCTGAAGGCGGACACGTGGACTACGCCCCGCGCAATGAGGACGAGATCGATCTCCTCCGCTTCCTCCAGCAGAAGTACAACGGCCGCATCAGTTTTGAGCGCGTCATCAGCGGCATGGGCCTCACCAACATCTACGAGTTCCTCCGCGAGGTCCGCGGCATGGAAGAGCCCGCCTGGCTCGCCGAACGCATCGCCGCTGCTCACGATCCCAACAGCGTCATCACCGAGATGGCTCTCGCCGCAAAAAGTGAAATCTGCGAGAAGGCGCTCGACATGTTCGTCTCCGCCTATGGCGCCGAAGCAGGCAACCTCGCCCTCAAGGTGCTCTCGGTCGGAGGCCTCTACGTCGGCGGCGGCATCGCGCCCAAAATCCTGGAGAAGCTCAAAGACGGCACCTTCATGAAAGCTTTCACGGATAAAGGACGACTCAGCCAGTTGCTCATCAACATGCCCGTCCGCATCATCCTCGAGAGCAAAGCCGCCCTGCTCGGCGCAGCCGCCTACGCCGAAGCCCGCGCCGCCGAATTGAGCGGCGTCTCTCCTAGAGCCGCCTCAGTCCGGTTCTAGAGAACATCAAGCCAAGTTGTTATGCGATTGCTTTGAGAGGGCACGACTTCAGTCGTGCCGCAATCGCATCAAGGTCGACACAGGCTTTAGCCGCTGAGGGAAGCTCCTTCGACGCTTCCTTCAGATGGCTTATCTTTCTCGCATCAACGCTATCTCAACGCTTACGGCACAAGCGCGATATCAATCTTCCGCAAAATCTCATGTGGCCTCACATCCCCGCACTTTGTCAGCGCCGCGTCCTCGCAAGTCCGCTCAATGGTCTTCACCGGATTGTCCATCGTAGCGCTCAGAATCCTTCCATCCGCCAAACTCAATTTGATCTCGACAGTAAAGTTCTCCTCGCCCACTGCGGCCGTATAGCTCCCGTTTTGCTCCTTCGTCACGCCCACCCAGTTATTCGGTGCGTCGCCCACAGGCTTCTGCATCCAGTCCGCAGGCAACTTCACCGGCGATTTCTCCGGCGGCACATGCTTCACCACCAGCACTGCCGTCCCCGCCGCCGCGTCCACCGCCTTCAGCGTCATGTCGAAATCAATCGCGCTCTCCCCAATCAGCGTATGCACCCCATCCGCCCACGACGACGCGGGCATCGGATTCCTGAAATAAAAGTGATCGCCCGCCTTCGTCAATGCGCCAATCTTGTTTGCCAGCCACAAATCCGCATAGAACGTCATTAAATCCGTCACCGGTCCAATCAGCTTCGGATCCACCTTGCTTAAATCGGGAATCGACGGATTCTGATTCGGATCAAGCGAAAGCCGCTGCCGAAACGCGTCCATATCGGCCCGCAACGCCACCGGCTGCCCGCCCGTCTCCATGCCCGACCACTTGTACTCCTCGAAGTAAGCCCCCGCGCCGTCCTTCTTCACCGTGCCGTTAGCCACCACCGTGTAGTGCCACGACTCATTCACCCCATTCATGCGATAAACCAGCGCATCGGCCTCATGGTATTGGCGCTGCAATGGATTGTGCGTGACTGAAGCAACCTGGCCAGCTGCGATCGCTGAGCCGCAAGCAAAAAGCAAAGCTGCAATCATCTTCATCGTCTCACCCATCTTTCTCTCCCTCGCCGTCGCCAGGGAGCGTTCATTTCAGCCACTTTTCTTAGAGAGCAGGCAAAGGCGCATCATGACGCGCCGTCGCAGCCGCGGCCTTTTTAGCCTCCGGAGCGCTGAACAGCAACACCAGCAATCCCGCATACGCGAACGAGTCGCACGTAATCTCCACGCCGTGCGTCACCCGCATCACAGCCGGCAAAAACGTCGCCGCCGCCAGCCCGTAGATTCCCACCGTAACCGCATGCGCCAAACCCAGTGCCAGCCACAGCCCGCGCCTTGACCTTTTCCAAAGCGCAATCACCGGCAGCGATGCAACAAGGAAGATGGCACTCCGCACAAGCTGCATCATGACGATGGTGCTCATCGGTGGAAGATGAAGCCAGGTTACCGACCCGTTCTGGTAGTAAGGAACCATGATCGGCGCAATGCAACTGCCGAAGAAAAGGTAGATCACCGGCCACGCCAGCCAGGCAATTACCGCGCGCCCCGTCCACACCATCCAATTGCGCCGTGGAAACCCATCAGCCTGCTCAGCTCTCCCAAACCAGAAGCCCAATGCGCAGCCTACCAACAGCGCCTGCAATCCATACATCAGCACATTCGCCGGGATCGCTCCATCCAGCATGGTGGTATAGATCACGCTGTCGAGGATCGTGTTGACCCCGAGCGCTAGAAACACAAAGACGCCGACAATGGCGATCCGCGCCCCGATCGACCCGGCCAGCCCTCGCGCCAGCGGCCAAAGCCCCACCACCAACACCCCTCCGCCCACCACAAAAGCAACAGTACGTATTGTCTGGGGCGTGTTCTCTCCCGGTATGTTCAACCGCAGATTCAGCAGGTGAATCAGCACTCCGCCCGCGACCGTTGCGACAAGGAAGGCCGCCCAGCAGCCCATGAATTTAAGAAGGTCTTTCATCGTACATCCTCCTCAAGCAGTGCGCGTGTCTTCCGCGCCCAACTCAGTTGCGTCTCCATCCCCTCAATCCCGGATTGAAAGGCCAGAAGACCTGTATGAACGGGGATCTTGGCGCCCATCTCTTCGAACTGGGCGCGCGATTTCCCCACGTAGACGCTGAATTCCCGCTCGAATTGCTCCAGAAAACGGATGGCCGTCGAGCGGGGAACATTACCATCCATGAAGGCGAAGCGCAGCATCATCTCCGGCTGGCGCCACGCCACATCGTCATAAGTCAAATCCCGCGAAAGCCACTCAACAAACGCCGAAACTCCTGCGGGCGTGGGATGAAATACTTCCCGCCCGCGCCGGTCTCTGGGCGCGGCTTCAATCCATCCCCGCGCCTGAAGCCGCCGCAGAGCTGGGTAAATCGACCCCGGACTGTCGCTGTAGTGACGCATGGCCGTTTCAGTAAAAGTCTTGCGCAGGTCGTAGCCTGCCTGGTCCTTTTGCCGCAACAGCCCAAAGAGAGCAAATTCGAGTGTGGAAGCTGAATTCATAGTACGCTTCGTACTATAGTACGCGTCGTACTACATGTCAACAGGAATTCACTGACCGGCAAAAGCTGTGCCCAATAATCGCAGTTTTATCGCGACGAGCGGGGTTCGGCAATGAGGTCAGTGCCAGCCTCCCGCGAGCGTCTGCCGCACCGCAGCTGCCTACTTTTGAATCACCGTACCCACAGCCCGAATTGTCCCGTGATAGAAGAACTGACCCAGCCCCACCGTAAACAGCCAGCACCCATACAGCGCGTGTTCAAAGCTGGAAGTCGCCAACGATCCGGTTTCCTCGTAGCGCAGGGCAAACAGCAAGCCGCCAGCCAGCGTAAGCCCCACGGCCAGCCAGTTGCGAAAAATGATATGCAGAAACGCAAACGCCGCCGCGCTTGCCACAATCATGGTCCACTTGCCGGGAAACAGCGTCGGGTACCGTTCGAAAAAGAAGGCCCGGTATAACAGCCCCTGCGGATAAACGGACAACACCGGATACGCCACCATGACCACTGCCCAGAAGACCGGACTCCGGCGCACAAAGCTCCACTCCAGTTCAGGTGTAAACCGCCGAACGCCCAGCCAGATCGACACGGCCGACACCGCAAAAATCGCCAGGATCACACCCAAACGCCCCGGCAACTCGCCGATGTTCCACAGCTTTGCACGCTCGAACCGGGAATCGCGCAGCAACTGCCACCACGCATACCCAACCACCACCCACAGCAGCGGAAGCGCCGGAATCTGCACCGGCGAAAACCGGTACCCCAGCGGCAGACCCACAAACAGCAGAAGAAACTCCAAAATAAGCGCCGAAGGCGGCATCGAGGGTTGTCCTCGCTTTCAGCATATCTCAGTCTTCGCGGCAATCGGCCCGCTGCCCTTCGGCCCCCCGTTAGCGTTGGGATTTGCATTGCCGCCACCGGAGAGCTTGATGCGGATGCCATGTTGAGGAACGCGGATGCTGCCTCTACCAAGCCAAAGCGAGCTGCCGAAATCGCCAACGCCACCTTAGCTCGCACGGCTTAATCGGGTTCTTGAAATGCCCGGCGCAGTTTTTGCTGAATGGACCTGCAAGCAGAGCCATCGGCGGTTGTATCGCCCACCACCACCCACAGCAGCGGCAGCGCCGGAATCCGCACTGGCGAAAACCTTTACCCCAGCGGTAGACCCGCGGACAGCAGCAGGCGCTCGAAAACCAGGCCGGTCCGGGACATGGGTTCAGCATATCCTGCAAGGCGAGGCCCTGTTGCGAGAGCCGAGAGGTCTTTCACCGGCCGGTTCTTATGTGCTTTTTCCTGCCTTGCGTTCTCGCAGAACGCCCTTTCTCATTCCAGAAATAGATTTCCAAGGATTGCATAGAATTCGTTTTGCAGCACGTTGGATTGAATATGGGGCCGCTTCCAGCCGATTAAGAAAATAGGCATATAGCTCTGACCGGCGACCCGCCGGCGAGAGGAAGGTGCGGTTTGAGGCTCAGAATCTCAGTGACCGCAGGAGAGTCTGCGGGACGCCGGCGTCATGCTTGCCGACAGGCGCAAGCGGAGCCCTGCCTACTGGCTTCCCTGCCTCGGCTCTTTGTTCAAGCTTGCCTGTTGGCGGCTCTCTTCTCTGCTTCTCCCGGGTGGCCGGCGCCGACAGACACCCCCGTCTCGGCAAAGCAATTGGCCGCTGGATTGCCCACCTTGACCACTGCGCACGCCGCACACAGCCTTACGACCGAAGAGGCGGCACGGAAGCATCGCGTGCATCTGCGCGCGGTCGTCACTTATTACGACCCATTCATCGATCTGCGGCGGCCGTCGTTCTTTGTCCACGACGCGACCGGGGGAATTTTTGTGGCACTGTCTCATGTGCCGGCAGTTCCTTTGAAGACCGGCCAACTGGTTGAAATCGACGGCGTCAGCGATGCCGGGGATTATGCTCCCATCGTCGACGCTGACGAGGCGCGCGTCGTCGGGGAGTCGGCAGTCCCTTCCACCGTACCCAATGTGTCCATGACCGACATGCTCACCGGCGCTGAAGACGGCCAGTGGGTGGAGATCGAGGGCGTGGTGCATGCAGTTCGGATGACGGATAAGAATGTTTTCCTCGATCTGGCCCTCAGCGACGGCGCAATCACAGCCATCACCATTAAGGAAACCGGGACAAACTACGACAGCCTGGTCGATGCCAAGATCAGATTGCGCGGCAACGCAGCACCCACCTTCAACCACCTGGGCCAGATGACCGGCGCCCACATGCTTTTTCCGGATCTGCTCACCTCGGTGAGAATCGAAGAACCCGCTCCGCTTCATCCCTTCGCGCTGCCGCTCGATCATATCGGCAACCTGCTGCGCTTCACGCCCAATCCCGCCTTTCACCATCGCGTCCATCTTCGCGGAACCGTCACACTGCTTTGGCCGGGCCGGCTCATCTGCATTCAGGAGGGCTCACACAGTCTCTGTGCACACACCGACCAAAACACAGTCATCAACCCCGGAGAGGCTGCAGATGTGATCGGCTTCCCGGTCATCGGCGAGTTCACTCCGACCCTGGCGACAGCCAGCTACCAACCGGCAGGTAGCCGGCTGGCCCCTGCCGCCAAAGCGATCTCTGCCGACCGAGCCTTACAAGGGGATCATGACGCCCAATTGGTGCAGCTCGAGGGCCAGTTCATCGCGCCAGATAAGGCCGCCACGGACCCGACGATGGTCTTGTCCTCCGGAAACTCGATCTACTCCGTGGTCTTGCCCGCGCAGTCTTTCAAGCGGTTGCCTTCAGAATCGCCGGAATATGCCAGGTGCAATCGGCGACTCATGAGGTGTCGGGCGAGGGTTTTCCCATTCCGTCGTCGTTTCGCATCCTGCTGCGCTCGCCATCGGACTTAACGGTGATCCAGAGCCCTCCATGGTGGACGCCGGCTCACGCCCTCATTGTGCTTGCAATGGTGTTGACCGGAACCCTCGTTGTGCTTGGCTGGGTGGTCGCGCTGAGAAAGCGCCTCGCGCAACGGACCACACTTCTCCGCGAGAGTGAAGAACGGTTCCGCCACATGGCTTTGCACGATGCCTTGACCGGACTGGCTACTCGTCTCCTGCTAGGGGACCGCCTCAATGTCGCATTGGAGAACGCCAGGCGGCATCGTACTGGGTTAGCGATGCTCATGTTGGACCTGGACCGATTCAAGGAGATCAACGATACATATGGCCACCTGGCGGGCGATGAGGTTTTACGGGTTACGGCGAATCGCGTCTTGCACACCGTGCGCAAAGTGGATACGGTCGCCCGGCTGGGAGGGGACGAGTTTGTCGTGCTGCTTCCGGATTTGGCCGATCCGCAGGATGCGGAGAAGATCGCCGCGAGGATCGTAGAAATTCTCACCGTTCCCATTCCTTTTGAGAGCCGCGAGATACCGGTTTCCGTTAGCGTTGGCATTTACATTGCCGCCGCCGGAGGACTTGATGCGGATGCCATGTTGAGGAACGCGGATGCTGCCCTCTACCGAGCCAAAGCGAGCGGCCGAAGCCGCTACCATCTCTTCACTCCCGACGCTGCCATCGCCCGCACGGCTTAGTCGGGTTATTAGAATGCCCGGCGCAGTTTTAGCTGAAATGGACCTGACACACAGCCATTGGAAGTTACCCGTCTCGGATACTCTAGATACGGCCGCATGACCTTCGCCCACACCATCGGCAACAAGCGCTACACCTTCGCCGATTTGCGCAATCTCCTCGCCAAGGCTACGCCGCTGCGTAGCGGAGACGTTCTAGCCAGCATCGCCGCCGAATCAGCCGAGCGACGCGTCGCAGCCCAGTTCGCCCTGGCAGATCTCCCACTGTCCCACTTTCTTGATGAGCAAATCATCCCTTACGAATCCGACGAAGTAACCCGCCTCATCGTCGACACCCACGATGCAAACGCCTTCGCGCCCATACGCTCCCTCACCGTAGGCGAGCTGCGCGATTGGCTCCTCTCCGACGAAGCCACCTCCGACCGGCTAGCCGCACTCGCCCCCGGCCTCACCCCGGAGATGGCCGCCGCAACAGCCAAGCTCATGCGTGTCCAGGACCTGATCGCCGCCGCGTCCAAAATCCGCGTCGTCACCCGCTTCCGCACCACCGTTGGCCTGCCAGGCCGCCTCAGTGCGCGCCTCCAGCCCAACCACCCCACCGATGATCCAACCGGAATCGCCGTCTCCATTCTCGACGGCCTGCTCCTCGGCTCCGGAGACGCGGTAATCGGCATCAATCCCGCCGGTGACAACGTAGCTGTCACCACGCGCCTGCTCCGCATGATCGACACGCTCCGCCAGCGCTTCAAAATCCCCCTCCAGAGCTGCGTCCTGGCACACATCACCACGCAGATGGCCGCGCTCGCGCAAGGCGCGCCCGTCGATCTTCTCTTCCAGTCCATCGCCGGAACGGAGGCGGCCAACCGCAGCTTCGGCGTCAATCTTGCTTTGCTGGCGGAAGCCCATGAAGCCGGTCAGTCCCTCCATCGCGGCGCCGTCTGCGCCGATGGCATCACCGGCCGCAACATCATGTACTTCGAAACCGGCCAAGGCTCCGCGCTCAGCGCCAACGCCCACCATAACGTCGACCAGCAAACCCTCGAAGCCCGCGCCTACGCCGTCGCCCGTCACTTCCGGCCTATGCTCGTCAACACCGTCGTCGGCTTCATCGGGCCTGAATATCTTTATGACGGCAAGCAGATCGCCCGCGCCGGCCTTGAAGACCATTTTTGCGGCAAGCTCCTCGGCCTGCCCATGGGAGTCGATGTCTGCTACACCAACCACGCCGAGGTCGACCAGGACGACATGGACTCGCTCCTCACCCTCCTCGGAGCAGCCGGCGTCAATTACATCATGGGTGTGCCCGGCGCAGACGATGTAATGCTCAACTACCAGAGCACCAGCTTCCACGACGCCCTCTACCTGCGGCGCATTCTCGGCCTCAAACCCGCCCCTGAATTTGAAGCATGGCTCGCCGGAGATTACTTCCATCGCCTCGCGCTCGAGGCCCAAAAGCCGGAAAGGCTCCTGCAGCCGTGAGCGATATGCTCAAATCCGCCGCCCTCGCCGCCAGACTCCGTGCGCTCACCCCGGCCCGCGTCGCTCTCGGCCGCACCGGCGTGAGCCTGCAAACCCGCGACCTGCTCGAATTCCAGCGCGCCCACGCACAAGCCCGCGACGCGGTCCACGCCCGCCTGGAAGCTGCCGCCCTCGCCGCCGGCTTAGCAAATATCGCCAGCTCCGAAATCCTGCACCTCCACTCCGCAGCGGCAACCAGAGCGGAGTATTTGCAGCGGCCCGACCTGGGACGCAGATTGAATGAGGCCAGCCGCGCCCTTTTGGCCGAGCAGCCTGCCGACGAGGTGGACCTTGCTGTGGTGATCGCCGATGGCCTCTCAGCCCTGGCCGTCGAGCGCCATGCCGCGCCGCTGTTCCGGGAACTATTGCCGGCCCTCGAAAGCTGGCGTCTCGGCCCAATCTGCATCGTCGAGCAGGGCCGGGTAGCCATAGCCGACCAAATCGGCGCATCTCTCCACGCGCAAATCTCGATCATCCTCATCGGCGAACGCCCCGGTCTCAGTTCTCCCGACTCGCTGGGCGCCTACATCACCTGGGACCCGCATCCCGGCCGCACCGACGCCGAGCGCAACTGCATCTCCAACATCCGCGCGGAAGGCCTGAGCTATGCGCAGGCCGCCGCCCAACTGGGCTTCTATCTCAATGAAGCTCGCCGTCGCCGGCTTACCGGCGTAACTTTAAAAGAAGAGGCGCACCTGCTCAAGGAGATCTGAAACTTGCAACAACTAGGGCGTTGGCTGATTCGCGGAATTCTGGTCCTCATGGCTGTCTTTGTGGTCGCCTACGCGGGCGATTGGATCGTCTTTAAGCTCCGCGGCTCCCCCACATCCAAGGTCACGGTCAACCAGTTCCAGACGGTTCCGCTCAAAGGCACCAAAATTGAGTACGACTACCTCGGTTCCGCCGATGTCCCTTGTGCTCAGGCGCTCTTTCCGCAAGGCGGCCAGAGCGCCTGCTGGTTCCTGCGAATCAATCCTAATCAGTACACCCATCTTTGATTGGTTTTTCCTGCAGGATTCTCATCTTGACGGCACAGTGAGGCTAAGTTCACCTCTCCGTCACATAGGCGCGTGATCTGACTCACGTCAAGATTCCACAGTCTGGGATAGCATCGGGAAATCGAAGCGCTATTTCATGCCGATGTACAACCATTCTCAAAACGAAAACGGCAGTTATAACACCCGCTGCCTCTACTGCTTCATGACCGTAGCCTCTGCCGTGGAGACGGAAGAAGCGCTGAAACAGCTCGAAAGCAGGCATATCTGTCCGGAAAGGGCGTTGGCCGACCTCCTCGATCGCGAAAAATCGATCCAGTCATCCCCGCGCCCCAACGTTAAATGGAACTGAGAGTCACTTGTCCGCTGGCGTCGCCGCAGTTTTTTGCGACGGCGCGGGCCGCGCGTTTCCCCCGCTCATCTTATTAATCAGCGCATTGTCCGCGGCCTTCGTAATGCTGCTTGCCTTCGCAAACTCCGCCTTCGCCGCGTCTTTCTCTCCCATTCCCCGATAAAGCCGTCCCAGCCGCCAATGAACATCCACATCCTCCGGCGCCAATCGCGCGGCCTCTTTCATCTCCTTGATCGCATCCTTGTTGCGGCCCGCATCGGCGTACAGGATGCCCAGGTCGAGATGGGCCAGCTCCCGTCCCCCGTCGATGTGCACTGCCTTCACCAGCAGCGGTTCCGCGGCCTCCGGATGATTCAACTGCATCTCGGTGTCTGCCAGGTAGATCATGGCCTGCACGTGGCTTGGATTGTTGGTCAGCTCCGCTTGAAACTCGATCGCGGCCTCAGGAAACTCTTTGTGGCCCCACAAAAGGTAACCCAGCCCAAAGTGAACATCGGGTTCCTTGGGATCGGCCTTGACGGCCGCGCGAAACTGCTGAATCGCGCCGGGATGATCCTTGAGTTCGTCGTCGGCCTCGCCGGCCAGCATGTCCGCCTCCGCCGACTCCGCATTCAGCGTAAGGATCTCGTGATAAACATCCAGCACACACTGGTACTGTTTCGACCACAGACAGCTATGCGCCAGTGCCAATCGCAGTTGCAGGTTCGCGGCATCTGCTGCGGCGTCCTCTTTCAGGTAGGGAACAGCCTCGCTGTACTCACCCAGTCCATAGTGCGCCATCCCCATTAGAATGGTTAGCCTTTGCGCGTCCGCCGAACCCGGAGTCGCGGTCTTAAGCAATAGATTGAATTCCTGAATCGACTGCTTCAACTCGCCACCCTTGAACAGTGCCAGCCCCAGGTTTAATCGCAGCCCCGGCATTCCGGGATTCAGCGCCAGCGCTTTGCGATAGAAGGACGCCGCCTCTTTGTAATGCTCCTGCCGCGCTTCCAACAAGCCGATATGCGCATTCGCCTCCGCGGACGCAGGATGAGCCTTCAGAACCGAGCGCCATGCGGCCTCCGCTTCCGCGTTCTTGCCCTGTTGCTCCAGCGCAAACGCTTCCTGCCGCTGATCCACATTTGCCCCCGAAGTCTGACCCAGCGAGCAGATTGTGGCCACTGCCGCAATCATCACCACGATCCATCTCCGGCAGATTCCCATTCGCATGACGAGTCCCGCTCTTGCTTCACTTCAAGTTTATTGGATTAGACGTATGCATTGCCTCAAACAAAAGTATGTATCGCCTTAAACAAAAAGAGGCGCGGCAGGGGTTGCCTGCCGCGCCTCGGTTGAGGGTTGGATTTAGAAGATGAACTTGCCGCCGAACTCGAACTCTCTCGGGTCCTGCGCGCCGGTCACGAATCCAAAGTTGCTCGCAGGCGCATAGCTGCCCGGAAGCCTGGGATCAGCACCTTGCATTAGGCTGAAGTTCAAGCCATTGTTGATGGCGTTGAACTGGGTGTGGTTGAAGGTGTTGAAGCTCTCGGCGCGGAGCTCAAAGTGAGCCCGTTCCGTGATGGCAAAGGACTTGTAAAGAGCGGTGGTGAAGTTGGTGCGGCCAGGGCCAACAACAACGTCCTTTCCGGCATTGCCGAAGCCCAGGTTCGGGCCACCGTCCCATGATGCCACGGGTTGCGAGAAGTTGCTCGCGCTCACCCATTGGTAGCCGCTGGTTGTGCCCACCGTAGTCTTGCCCTTGGTGTAAGTGGGCTTACCGGTGATGTTCGGGCGGATGCGATAGTCGCCGCCCAAGCCAACCGTATCCGGACCGCCGCCGCCAGGAGCGGTGTTGCCCAACCACGGCATGCCAGCCTCGGAAATGAATGTGCCGGAGACCTCCCATCCCCCAAGAATGCTGTGCTCCAAGCCACTTGCGTGGTTGAACAGAGGAATCTTGTACTCGTAGTTGCCGTTGAAGATGTTGCGGCGATCCAGAGCACCGGAACCCTTGTCGTACTTCAGGTCCCAGGGGTTGAACGAGGGGTTGTTGTTGTCGACGTCCACGCTGCTTTGTGAGTCATCGATCTGGTGGGAGTACGTGTAATCCAGCTCGAAGCTCAGACCATGTTTGTTCTGCTGACGGAGGCCAACCTGGAAGCTGTTGTAAGTGCCAGTCAGCGGATTCTCCTGAAGCCGGATGTTGCCAAATCCAGGATAGGTTGCGGCCTGCAGCTTAGCGACGGTCGAGAGCGCCGGGCAGCCGCCGGTGCCAGTGGACGCGACGTACACGGGGCACGTGGTCCCGTTCGCATAGTTCGGATCCGTGAGGTCGCCCGCAGACTCCAAACGAGTCAAAAGCGGAGTGCTGAGCGGGTAGTTGTTGATCGGCAGCCACGTGTTCTGGTGCCAGTCAATGTTGCCCACATACTGAGTGATCAGGATCAGCGCGGGAGCGATTTCATGCTGCACGCCGATGCTGAACTGCGCCACCGCTGGGTTGGGGTAATAGGTATTCAGGGAGTTGTAGCCCTGTGTGTAGGTCGGAGTGGCCGCAGTGCCGCCCGACTGCCAGTTGGTCGAAGTGCCGGTGAACTCCACGTTGTTGGCGGATGGTGTGCTGATGAAAGGTGCGCTGCCGGCGGCATCGTAGATGTCGTTGCCTTGGATGCGCTCGTAGAAGGTGCCGAAACCGCCGCGTACCACCGTCTTGCCGTTGCCGCTCACGTCATACGAGAATCCAACACGGGGCATGAAGGTCTTGTAATCCTCGTTTGCCAATCCGCGCGGAACCCCATTCTGCCCGGCAAGTGCGATACCGTTCAGATAGAAAGTGCCGATCGAGTTGGTAACCAGTCCGGGGCTGCTGGCCATAAACGAACCGTCCGAATTGAAGGTCGGTGCAAGCCCTGGCTGATACAACGAAGGCTCAAAGTTGGAAACCTGGTTGTTGCGTTCCCACACATGCGGCAGCGCATCGTAACGGAACCCGTACTGTACGCTCAACTGCGGAGTCACGTGCCAGTTGTCCTGCGCGTATGCTGAGATCGTGTTGTTCACGTAGTGGTTGATGGGGTTGGCATTCGACTGGCTGAAGTTGGACGCGAGTCCAAGCAGGAAGTCCAGATACGAATCTCCCGTCAGCGCGCCTCCAACGTTCGATGCCTTGGAATCAAAGGTATAGTCGCCCTCAGAGTCCTTGCCGATAACCTGGTTCTTGGTATAGCGGTTGTAGCCGCCGCCAAACTTCATCTGGTGTTTTCCCTTGGTCCAGGACAAGCCAACTACCTCGGCAAAGTCCTCGGCGCCATTCGTCCATGGATCGTTGCCCGGACCCCAGTCAGCGCCACCATCATTCGCCCACTTGATGTCGGGCAGACGATTGCCCACATCGTTCGCTGTCGCGAAGTACGTGCCAGTGCTCCATCCCGAAGGCTTGACGAAGTTACCACCTTCCGCTGCTACCGGAATGATGGCGATCTTGTTGCCGTCGTAATTGAACGCCGCTTCCAGCAGCATATCCGGCTTCAGTTCTCCGGTCAGCTTGATGATCGAGCTGTACGACGGGTTGCTGAAGTTCGAACCGACGGTCGGGATATTGTCGCCCTGCCACTCGGGAGTGGCCTGGACCGAGTCGTTGGCGTCATGGATGAAGTGGCCGAAAACCGACCATTTGTCATTGAACGTGTGGTCGATCCGGAACAGGTCTTCGCGGACGTTGATAGGCAGATGTCCGCCTGAAGGAGTGTATTGATCGGTCCCCAGGTTCGTCGCGGCCGGAAGGTTCTTGGTCGAGTTGAAGAGCAATGCGTTGGCATCCAGCAGGTTGCCCGGAATTACGCCTCCAGGGAATGGCTTACCCGGCGTAAGCCCATCCGCCTTCAGCTTCGCATTGAAGGATGCATCGGCAACCACCGGCACGTTTACCGCCGAGATGTTGTTTAGCGCAGTGGGTATCACGTAAGTGAAGTTCGCCGCGGTGGTCACTTCATCCGCTCCCGGCATCACATCGACCGGGTTGGTCGACACGCCGTTGACCATCTTGCGCCACTCTTCGTT
This sequence comes from Occallatibacter sp., assembly GCA_049510095.1. Taxonomy (GTDB): domain Bacteria; phylum Acidobacteriota; class Terriglobia; order Terriglobales; family Acidobacteriaceae; genus Telmatobacter. The sequence goes on along the minus strand of JBEKZG010000016.1, from coordinate 5,999 downwards.
GAAGAAGAAGAACGTCTTCTTCTTGCTCTCGTTGTACACGTGAGGGATAAACACAGGACCGCCGATGTTGGCGCCGAAGATGTTGTAACGAAGTTCCGCCTTCGGAGTCAGCTGTCCCGTGTTGTTATCGAAATAGCTGTGCGCATCCAGAGCGTCGTTGCGATCGAACTCCCATGCTCCGCCGTGGAACTTCTGCGTGCCGCTCTTGAGGTTCATGGTGATAGCGCCGCCGGAGGCGATGCCATAATCGGGAGGATAGTTGCTGGCAAGCACCTGGAACTCGCCCAGTGCGTCCTGCGAAGGCATAACCGACATCTTGCCGCCGGAACCGCGGTCATACGCTTCGCCGCCGTCCACGATCCAGATGTTGTGCGCCTGGTTCAGTCCATTGAAGCTGATGGCAAAGCTGGCGTTCACAGAGAATGGATTCTCCATGTCCGGCAGGTTGCCGCTGACGCCCAGCCCGAGTGCGGCCAGGCCAACAACGTTGCGGCCGTTGGTCGGCAGCTCGGAAATCTGCTGCTCGTTGATCAGCGTGCTCACCACGTTCGAGTCGCTCTGCACAGCCAGCGCATCGGCTGCAACGGTGACTGTCTCAGTATCCGCGCCAACCGTCAGCTTCACGTCCACGCGGAACGTCCGGGAAATGTCGACAACCACGCCCTTCTGCTCGAAGTTTTCGAAACCCTTGGCCGTAACCCTCAGGTTGTAGTTGGCGGCGTTCAATCCGGCAATGTCATACAACCCGGTGCCGTCGCTAATGGTTGTCTTTACTAGTCCGGTCGCCGGATCGGTAAGCGAAATCTTCGCTCCCGGAACCGTCGCTCCAGTCTGGTCGGTGACGATGCCGGTGAGTTCGGAATTGGCCTGCGCGAATGCCCCCACGCATGCCAGCGCCAAAAACAGCGGCAACAGGATGAACCTGCTTGTGATTTGTCTCATGTGACCTTCCTTTTCAAGTTTTCTTGCTGTCTCTAGTTGGTGCTTCACTTCCTTGCCCTGCGGCAAGGTGAGAAGCGGGAAGTGGAACTTGGCTCCTGGAATGACGGCTGGCGTTCGAAATCAATCCGGTTCTCTTTCCGCGCACCGGTTGAAGTCAACACCTTCAGAGGCTATTTCCTCTTCATCGCCCTTCCACCGTAGCGGAGGGCTGAACGAACTGCCGTCGACCTGGAACAGAATTACCCAACCTTTTCAATCAGTCTGAGGCATGGGCTACGGACATTCTTTGAATCACGCGAATTCTTCACTTCCAGAACTGATCGTCTCGCTTTCCTATCCTCGATTCGCCAGCCCGTCTTTCCGGCTTTCAAAGCGTCTCCACCCTGGGTTGCCGCCAGCATCTATCGTGCCGGTTTGCGGGGTTCTTCCTTCGCTTCGTTCCTGGCCGGGATGATTCTCTTCGATTCCGGCGGTTCCTCGGCTCAAATCGTCAACCCGGTCTTTCAAGCGTGATCCCAAAGTTGCAATCCCGCCCAATTTCTCCGTGGTTTGGAAGAACGAATTCTTGCGTTCTCCACATTTCGGAATCTTGCGGTTTAGACGTTTGATAGAAATTGCTCAAACGTTTAACTAAAATGCGCGAGATGTCCTGTTCGCTGAGCCGGGAGTCATTTAATGCCTAGGGTAAGGCAGTTGTCAAGTCAAACTTTTGATGGTTGCAACCGTCGCGCGTCTCCCGCCCCAAATATGCCCGGGTTGGCGTCCGTAAATACCTGCAGGTAATGTATTTGCAACATGAAATCGTATACATTTCTTGAGCATTCCACCGGCCTCTCGTTCTGCACGAATTGACCGGTCCATCAGCATTTTCAATGAGGTGCACACTAAACCCATTTACTTTTCCTTTGGGGACTGCTCTATATCAGCGCTTTCTCGGCCCCGTCCCCTATCGCAACCGCGCCACATCGCGCAGTTGGCGCGCCGTGGCCTCCAGAAAGGTTTCCACGCTCGTCTCCGCCGGCAATTCAAGCCCGGATTTCGCCTGGATTGCCGAGGCAATCCGCTGCGCAAGCACCCGCCGTGTGGGAAGGTTCATGTCCAGCCGCCGCGCAAAAAAGCCTTCCAGCACCTCCAGGTCGGCCGCCGAAAGCTTCGCTATCCCGCTCGCCGGGAGTGTCACCGTCGTGTGCGGCTCGGGGATCGGCGACGCCGGAGCGAATATCTGCGCCGTGAAGGTCCGCGAGCCCGACTCACCCCATAATGGCGTCTCCGGATCTTTGTCCCGCACAACCAGCGTCCCGGCGGCCAGGTCGCCCAGCCGCTGGTGTTGCCGTGTCACAAAGATCGCAATGATCCCGATGCCATAAAAACCCGGCAGCCAGTCCACATAGCGAACCAGGTTGCGCGCCATCGACTCGAACAGTCCAATCGCCCGCCCCGAGCGCTGAATCACCCGGATCCGGGCAACCCGCTTCCCCGGCGTCCTTCCGTTCCAGAAAGCCTCAAACAGCGTGAAATAACCCCAATTGAAAAGAAAAACAAGAAAAATAACGATCGCGATCGTCCATTGTTCCGACAGTCTCCCCAGCGCGTGCATCGCCGGCAAAACAATCACCCCAATGAAAATAAGCGCCAGCAGCGCCGCCGCCCAGATCAGCGAATCCACCAGCACCGCGATAAACCGGCTCCCAATGCCCGCAAGCGGCATCTCAATCGCCACCAGCTCCGGCGTATCGATGCTAAGCTGGTCTGAACTCAAGTCCATGGCGCAAGTCCTCTCCAACCAGTGGATTCTCAAGCGGCGGCCCTACTGGGATCGTCTCTCGTCGCTATTGTCCCAATCGGACGCAAGCGGCCTCGGACAGCTATCCCGCGCGGAATTGCAGGAGCTAGCCCTGCTCTACCGTCAGGTCGCTGCCGACCTTTCGGTGCTCCGGCAGGACTCAACCGCGCGCAATTACGCCATCCATGTGAATCAGTTGCTGGCTCGCGCCCACCATATCATCTATTCCGGCCGGAAGACGAATTTCCTCACCCTCTTCCGCTTCCTCCGCGACCAGTATCCAGCCATCTTTCAAAAGCAAATCGGCTACGTTCTGGCCTCCGTGCTCTTCTCCGTCGCCTGGGGCGCATTGGGCGCCGTCATCACCAACGCGCGCCCGGAGTTCATGCACCACTTCGTCGGACCCGCAATGATCGCCACCATGGAGCGCCACGAAATGTGGACTCACTCCATCATCGGCGTCGAGCCCATGATGACCAGCGCCATCATGACCAACAACCTCTCCGTGAGCTTCATTACCTTTGCCGGTGGAATCTTCTTCGGACTCGGAACCTGCTTCTCACTCTTCAACAACGGCATGATGCTGGGAGTCATCGCCGCGGCCTGCAGTCAGTACGGCATGTCGGTAGCTTTGTGGAGCTTCGTCGCTCCTCACGGCTCGCTCGAGCTGCCCTCCATCCTCATCGCCGGCGCAGCAGGCTTCCGCCTCGGCCACGCCATGTTATTTCCGGGTAACCTGCGCTGGAAAGAATCCGTAGCTCGCGGCGGCATCGAAGCCACACAGTTAGTCTCCGGCATAATCCCAATGTTAGTAATCGCCGGCTGTCTCGAAGGTTTCTTCTCCCCATCGAACGCCCCAGTCTGGCTAAAATTCACCGTAGGCGGTTTACTCTTCACGCTCCTGAACTTATGGCTCTTCCGCCCCGCGAGGGCGGTAAATATGAACGCATAAATCGCTCGACCAACAAATTGGCCGTCTCGCATAGAGGAAGCAAGGAGAATTGCTTTTGCATTATGCGCCCTCCGCGCTTGTGCCCCCCGTCACAAAATCGACATGGGAGCCGGCGTAAACTAACCCTTCTCAAAAACTTCGATCATTCGCAGACCCAATGAGGCGTGACTAGGAGATGAGCGTTCAAAGTGCAGTGGACCAAGCAGGTCGCCTGATTGAGGACGTTCACCGCCAGGCGAGTGCCTACTTTGCGAGCAATTCCGAGACTGAGGAGCCGACCGCCGGAGATCTCTGGGGAAAAGCAGTTCCATATCTGGAGAAAGCCCTTGCCATTTACGACAAGATGGAGTCGCCGTCCACCCCTGAGTCGACCTGGAATCCCTTTCGCAAATCGAAAGCGGGATGCCAGAAAGATTTCGACGCGATCCTCGATACAGTCCTTGCCGTCCTCGGAACATGTGGAGCGGCGGGATACAGGACGAGGATCAGGAATCTTCAGGCAGACATCGCGACCTCCCAGGCCCGTATGGGAACATATCGGGGACAGATGCTCTCGGCCCCTCCAGAACAATCACAAAACTTCGTTGATGGCCTGATCGTTTCGAGTAAAGAGTCTCTCAAAGATCATATTGCCGATGAAACCGACCGTATTGCCCAGAAGACCCAGCAGATTGAATGCCTGAAGGACGGCTTCCGCGAGCATCTGCAAAACATCGGCATCGACGTCTCGGCTGATGCGGCCGACTCGTTTCTCCTGCCGATTGAGGACAACATCGTTTCGATAGCTGCCGTCATTTCCAATATTGGCCACATCACGGAGCAGTTGCAGCTTTTAGTCGATGCGAGCAAAGAAGCTCCGTCAGAAACAAAACGATACTACGGAATGTACGTGCTGCTGGTCTTTGCCGTCGACCGCATTCAAGCCCATTTTGTGAAGGAGATTGGCGAGAACTTCCTCCCGAGACTCGGAGGCTACGAAAAACAAGCTGCCGAGCACATTGCGAGTGCGCAATCCCAAATCTCCCAAGGCGGTCCCAGAGAGCAACTGGCTGCCAACATCGCTGCGAATCGCAGGACGATCGACGCCTGCCGGATCATGGCCGAGACGCTGCAAAGTCACCAGCTTTCCGTTCTGGATGAGAATCGGAAGGTTCAGCTTCTAGAAGCGGCAGCGGTGAACTCCTACAAAACTGTTTGTCTCTGTTTCAATGTTGCAGAGTTGATAGGCTACTGCGAAGCCGCATTCCGGGCACTGCGCGAGTTGCGTCTTCCACCGCTGAGAACATTTCAAAACGTTCAGCTGAACGAGGAACTGCGAAAGCTGGCTGAGCGCATGGTCGAAAAGGTGTGATCAATGGGCTGGTCCTTCAGAAAGTCACTTCGCATACTGCCGGGAGTTAGGATCAATCTTTCGAAAAGCGGTCCTCGCCTGAGCGTCGGCGTTCCCGGCGTACGCGCTAGCATCGACTTACACGGCAAGGCGCGGATCTACGGAGGGAAGGGGCCTTTGCGTTACCGAAAGGATGTGACGCTTGGCTCGCTTCCAAGCACCAGCGTCCGAGGCGGGGGGCTTCTGAGTGTTCTCAGGGATCTCTTCCGGGCTCACTGATTGCACCAATGCGAACAGGGAGCTGTCGTGACAGAACCAACGTCAAACTGTGATGGAAACGAATCGCTTGTTGCTGCACGTTCCGATCTTTTCGACCGGCTCCCTACTTCCGCCCTGAGTAGAATTATGCGTTTTTTAGATTACAACCCCATAATTCCCATCAACGATTTCAGCGTGGAAACGAAACCGTGGAAGGCGCTGCCCCAATTGAGACAAAGGCAATGGCTCGACACTCATCGAGGGGATATTTGGAAGGAGTTCGTACAGGCAGGTACGCCAACGTCACAGTATCTCCTAAACGGACCCTGGAGTTACGGCTCGATCCTTGCGGCAATCCTGAAACATCTCAGCGGGGATCTCCCGGCAGGAGACGCTCTCTGCGTGGAATTACAGATTCTTGAGAGAATATGGCGTGAGCTTCCGCGCCACCTTCCATCCGGACTTTTGGGGCAAGCGCTGTGCGAGCTAGGGGCATATCTTGGTATCACTGGGGGCATTGAGCAAGTCAAGGCTAGCATTGACACACAACTGCGCAACCAGCTTCGAGATCCGCGGAAGCTCATTCAAAAGCCAGTAAGTCTTTCTTGCGCAGTAATCTTAAGCCTCATAAATCAGAAATACCTCGACATCGCCAGACTGTCTGCGTCTAAGCCGGTCCAGAGCCTACTGACTATCGTCGTCGATGGGGTCAGGGGCGTCGTGGAAGATCCGAA
>JBEKZG010000159.1:0-7539 GCA_049510095.1 Occallatibacter sp. | reverse complement strand
GACTTCACGCCCGAATTCCAGGAGATACTCAATATCCTCGGAATCTCCGATCGAATGAAGCATAAGCCCCGCGCCCTTTCCGGCGGCCAGCAGCAGCGCGTAGCCATCGCACGCGCCCTGGTCAATCGTCCCGCAATCCTGCTAGCGGACGAGCCAACCGGCAACCTCGACAGCCAGAACACCAAAGCCGTTTTGCAATTGCTGGCGGATCTAAACAAGCGTCTGGGGCAGACCATCCTGATGATCACGCATGATCACGAAGCAGCCTCCTACGCCGATCGCGCAGTCCACATGCGCGACGGCCAAGTCATCTAACCAGCCCTCATCTTCGGACTAAAGTAAACCCCGCTGGACTATGCTCCTTGGGCGCGCTCTGTAACAGTCCCCCAACCGGCGAAGCCCACCCGCAATCGCTAAAACCGTATCAACCTCCAAGTCGGCTGTAGTGCGGGCGTCCTCGCCCGCGCATGAGGACCTTCGCGGTAACTCATTTCTTTGTAGTCTCCCACCAGCGAGTCCGACCCACCGGAGATGAACCTGTGCCCCATTCATCGAGCGTACTTTGCTCGATGAGTGGAATCGTACGCACCTCGCGATTGCTTTCCGTTTTGTTGAATTTGATTTCTAGTTTCTTATCAGAGCACGACCTCACACGCCGTTGCCATTTACTCTACTTCGCGCTCTGCCTCGTCTCAGGAACGCAGGCCTTGGGCCGCGTCTTGGGGAGTTTGGCGACGTCGACACAAGTGTTCCCCGGCATTTTGGTAAAGGTACCTGCGTGAAGAGACTGATTGAGCCCTGGCGGAAAGTTCCCTTCGATCGTTGTTCCGTCGGCGGACAGATGGCCGCTGAACGGGTGCGGGCAGCACATTGGGTTAAAGACGCCCAACTCCAGCGAGACTAGTCCGTCACTCGTCAAATTGACCTTGGCCAGATCGCCAAAGGACTGAAGGAGGGAATGGTGTTCTCGGTCGTTGAGTGTGTAGATAGTGTGGCCGGGCATCTCCAGGGAGTCCGTCCAGCCAGTGAACGTCGTAGCCCTAGCCTGGGCAATGTGAATGCAACTCGATCCCAACCCGGATTGCTGAGACCACGTTCCCACGATGGGGCTTTGTCTCACCTCTGCACCAGGCGTCGGACGGCATAGGCTGACAGTGGCGTCGAAACTGCCGCGATGGAAACGTCCATGCCAACAGGCGTCTTGCTGGTACGCCAGGTCGACGTCGACAGAGGGGTCGCGATCCACGGTTGAAACAAAATGGAGCTGTAGGTGCCCATTCTCAAGCGTCACGCGGCCTCCGCGCTCGTTGTCGCCAAAGTAGTTCTCGTCGCCGAATACAATCTCCGGTCCCTTCCGCTCGAAGACCGCGAAATTCAGGTTCTGCCACTGCGGAGCCCACGCAGGTGGATCGGCATCGTCGGAAACCCTGGCCAACAGGTTAAGGTGTATACCGATTGCGCCGCCCTGGCCATCCGACGTTTCCCACACGCCTGAAAGGTCTTCCGGGTGCTTAACAGGACGACCAAGGTAGAAGCTGCGGTCCCCGGGAGGCTCTTCGTTCCCGGTAGTCACGCTGGACTGCGAACGAACCGCAGGCGCCATAAGGCAGACTCCGACCAGAGCAAGTATTACGCCGCGAAGTTCCATGTAGGTTGGACGTGGCCGCGTTCGATACGGTTCTGCACAGTCCCCCACATTCCATCGATCCTCAGGCATCCTCCACACTTACCGCAATTACAATAACCAGATGGCACCCACGCCAATAGTCGACATAGTAGGCGTAGGCCTCAACGCCACCGACACGCTCATTCCCCTCGAGTCCTACCCCGCCCGCGGCTCCAAAACCGAATACTCCCACTCCTCAGTCATGCCCGGCGGACAGGTCGCCACCACCGTCGTCGCCTGCCAAACCTGGGGCCTTCGCACGCGCTACGTCGGCAAGCTAGGCGATGACGACGCTGCCCGCCTTCATCGCGAAGCCTTTGCCCGCGCCGGCGTTGAAACCCAGCTCACCACCGTCCCCGGCGGCGTCAGCCCCCAATCCCTCATCCTCGTCGACGCCAGCGGCGAGCGCACCATCCTCTGCCGCCGCGACGAGCGTATGCTGCTCCAGCCCTCCGACCTCAAGCGCGAGTGGATCGTCAACGCCCGCGCCCTCCATGTCGACGGCTTCGAGACCGCCGCGGCCACCGTAGCCGCCCAATGGGCCCGCGAAGCCGGTATCCCCGTCATCGCCGACCTCGACGAGCCTTACCCCGGCGTCGAATCCCTCCTCGAAAACATCGACTACCTCATCGTCAGCCGCGACTTCCCCACCCGCATCATGAACGAGCCGAACCTCGAACGAGCTCTCCGCCGCATGAAAGACCGCTATGGCGCGCGCCTCACCGCCGCCACCCTCGGCCGCGACGGCGTACTCGCCTGGGACGGAAACCAATTCCACCTGAGTCCCGCCTACTGCGTCCCGGTCGTTGACACCACCGGAGCGGGCGACATCTTCCACGCCGGCTTCATCTACGGTCTGCTCCAGGGCTGGCCCCTCGAGCGGCAGCTCGACTTCGCCTGTGCCGCTGCCGCCATCAACTGCACCGCCTCCGGCGCGCGCGGCGGCATTCACCCCGTCGCCGACATCCACAACCTCATCGCCTCAGGTGCCCGCTACCAGGATGCCCGTGAACTCTCCGGCCTGGATTAGGGATTCCGGGGGGCCGCTTTTCACCACGTTGGCGCCCTCCAATCCCCGGCCAGCAAATAGCCTACTCTTGAGCCTGGAAAGGGGTTACGTCTGGGTAATATCAGCCGATCTTTAGGGGTAGAGATGCTTGTGGCTCCGGCCAATATAATCGGTACTAGAACCTAACCAGAGATTTATAACGGCGTCTCCGGGAGAGCACCTTGAAAACTGCGAATTATTACGAGCTTCTCCAGATAAACCCGAACGCCGAACCCGACACAATCCATCGTGTATTTCGCTTCCTCGCCGCCCGCCTCCATCCCGATAACCCCGATACCGGTGACCCGGATAAGTTCTTTCTGCTTAAGCAGGCTTATGACATACTCTCTTCCCCAACCCTTCGGGCAGAATATGATGCGAATTTCGCGAAGGCTAATGCGGAAGCAGACCCCATGTCTAGCTCTATCGATTTCATGGATAGCATGGACGGCGAGTTGAATCGCCGGCTCGCCCTTCTGGCGCTGCTTTATTACCGCCGGCGCACAAGCCCTGCCGCCCCTGAAGTTTCACTCGGCGAAGTCGAATTGCGCATGGGCTTTCCCAGAGAATATCTCGAATTCACCACATGGTATCTGCTAAAGAAGGGTTACATCACCCGCGCTGACAACTCCGCCTTCACCCTCACCGCCGATGGTGTCGACTTTGTGGAAACCCAGCGTAACCACATTCCGGTTCTGAACAAATTGCTCACCAGCGGTACCGGCCCACTCACCTCCGGTCCCGTCAGCGGCCCGGTCATCGTTCCACCACCCGGAGAGACAATCGTATCCAACGGCAGAAGCGGCATTCAATAAACCCGTACTGATTGCGTAAATCGGTCCTTGAAAGGGCGCGACCTTCAAAGGCTCGGGAAGAGCCAGGAAGCGTCAGGGCATGACTTTATTTGTGGCGTAATCGGCACAAATGAAGGTCGGGCTTTAGCCCAATGTCACTTACTTTGCATTTGTGTGCCAACCGACTGTCTGCTTGGATAGTATTTTCCGGAACCCCATACGGCTCGGGGGTAGGTGCGCGTCTTACTTCGTTTGGGTAGTTTGGCCTGGCCTATGTAGGCTAGTAGGCGGTCGTAGGCCAGTTGGCGCTGCTCCTGGTCGGGAGAGCACAGTTTGCCGGTCATCGCGTTCAGCAGCCTGTGCGGGCGGGTGAAGCTCAGTTCACGCGGGTGCAGGCCGGCTCGTGCGGCGGCTTCGGCCGTCAGCGCGCGCACCATTCCATAGGCCACCACGGCGATCAGCAACTCTTTCTCCACCACCGCTCTGCTTTTTGCCCTGCATGTGCTTCAAACGCAGCGTCCCTTTCAGGGTCCGCAGGTCCAGTTCCAGGTTCCATCGCTGCCGATACCAGGCTGCGATCTGTGCCGCTTCCGTCTCCTCGCTCAGCGTCGTAAACAGATACCAACTGTCGCGAAATCCCTTTTGCGTGACTACGATCAGGCGGCCCTCGATGGCTGCGCCGGCGGGCAATTCAGGATATTTCTTGTGCTCAAAACTGCTCGGCTGCCAGCAGACACGGCACTCTCCGTTGGGTAGTAATCGTTTTGCTCCCAGCGCCTGGGCGCGCGCTTTGGTGAGACGGAAAAGCACTTCCCGCTTACTCTCCACAACCGCATAGGCGAAGGAGAAAATCCCGAAGTTGCTGTCGCCCACGATCACGCTCCGGGCCGGGGTTCGCTCCACGGCTTGGCGGACCAGCGCCTGTTCGCTCACCGCCTCAGCCCCATACATCGGGCCCCACGGACGAAGACCTGTCCGTGGGGACCCCGGCATCGGGCCCCACTCTGGCCGCAGAGCGATGCCCGTCTGAACGTCGTGCAAGGCCACCCACTTCACCACGCCCCAATGACCCAATCCGCGCTGGTTGCGCCCCGCGGGAAACGCGTCCAGCAAGCCCGCGCTATGCTCCACGCTCAAGCTGCTGCCATCCAGAAGCATCACCGGACGGTCCAGTTCCGCCGCAGGCGCGATGCGTTTGCTCAACTCGGCCAGTACCTCATCGCACACCTGACTGGTCGTCTCCATCGACAGTCGCCCGCAGGCCCGCGCATAAGCGCCGGTGTTTTCAGAAATCCTGCCCTCCCGCACACGCTTGCTCTCCGGCAAAAGCCACTCCAGATGCCCCTGGGCAATCCCATCAACGGCGCGCTGCTGGGTACCTCGCTCGTCAAGCCGCTGCAACAGCATCATCCATATCACCACGCGCAGAGAATAAATCTGCGCCTTCGCACGCCCTTCAAGTGATTTCCACCGCGCAACCGGCAAAACCGACTCAAACAAACGCAGCAACGACCCATCGTCAACCTCTGTCCGCATCGCAGCTTTTCCGCGGAAAACCCTTGAGCAATTCCAGATTGCACCCGATCGCTTCTCGCCGCAATCTCAAACCATCATGCCCGCCGTTGTAAAGTAAGTGACATTGGGCTAAAGCCCCCGCAGTATCTTTTAGACCCCCCGCAGCCAGTCAGCCAGCAGTGCAGCCACTTTCGCGGGCTGTTCATACGCGGCAAAATGCCCGGCATCCGGAATCAGGTGATACTCGCAACCTCCAGGCGCATCCTGAAAAGCCTCCATCTTGTCTGGAGAGGCCCCAGAATCTTCGCCCCCAGCGATCGCCAGCACAGGCACGTCAATCGTCCCCACCGTCGGCACGGAGTCAGGCCGTGTAGCCAGTCCTGCCTGCACTGCCACCACTGCCTGCGGCGTCAATGTCATGCGCGCCCGCAACTCGGTCACGATCTCCGGCCGACGTTCCCGCGCTGTTTTCCCGGTCAGGCTCTGTGCCTGGTTGTCGAAGAAGGCCCCAGTCCCTTCCGCGCGCACCTTCGCAATCGTCGCCGCGCGTCCCTCCAGGTTCACTTCCGCATCCGCTTGCGGTTTGGAACAGACAAACGCCAGTGCCTTCATCCGCTGCGCAGCCATCCGCCAAAGCTCCAGCAGCACGTAGCCGCCTACGGAGCAGCCGGCAAAAACCGCCTCGGGCACTTCCAGATAATCCAGCAGCGCCACCGCATCCGTCGCCAACCGGTTCATCGTCAGCACCGGAGCCTCGGGTACCCGCGCAAACCCACCCACAGGCAGATCCTCCCCCAGCTCTGACCCACCATGTCCCCGCAGATCGGGAACAATGGCCCTCACACCCGCCAGCTCCCGGCTCAGTGGTCCCCAGAATTCGTGATCCAGCGGCGTTGGATGCAAAAAAACCACCGGCATCCCAGCCCCAAACTCCCAAAAACCTAAACGCGCCTTTTGCGATTCATAGCTAAAAGTCGATTCGAAGCTAGACTTCATATAACAGGAGGATAAACCCCCGGCGCCGCAACCGGTTCATCGGGGATTCCAATCCAGCCGGCCACGTAAGCAATGCCCACCACCCCACCCGAAAAGAAAAATCCCAAAACCGTCAGCACCCTCACCAGCGCTACGTCCCAGCCATACGCTTGCGCCATCCCGATGCAGACCCCGGCAATCTTCCGTCCCACAATCGGCCGCACCAGCGGTTTGCCCTGCAACACCGGCGCCACCGGAACGCTCGCCCCGCAACTCGAACAGAACCGCGCGCTCAAAGGTAACGCATTCCCGCATCGATTGCAGTAGACACCCATACTCGAATCCTCCTCGCAAAACCGCTCTCATCCCAAGTACGGACAGAAGCTCGGTCGGGTTCCATCGGTTTGTGTCACGCGGGTCAATCGTCCGCCTACCGCTTCAGCTCCCCTCGTAAGCCGTCCGCAAATACTTCCGCGCTGCATCGGCTCGTGAAGTGTTCGGCCCCGCGTCGATCGCCGCCTGGTAATCCTTCACCGCGATTTGTCGTTCGCCATTCAAATCATGGCATTCCCCCGCCGCCAGCAGCGACCGGATCTTCAACTCCGGTCCCACATTTTTCGCCCAGGCCGCCTGCTCATACGCCTGCGCCGCCTCGCCGTAATGCCGCTGCCCCCGCAGCGCATCTCCCAAACCAAAATACGTCAATTCCATCTTCGGAGAGTAGTAATAACCCGGCTTGGCGTTCGCCGCCAGAATCGCACGGTACGCATCCACTGCCGCCATGCCCTCACCCGCATCTTTCCGCAGGTTCGCCTCTTCCAGGCTGAAGAGATAATCGCGCGGATACTGCTTTCTCAGCGTCAACACAACCTGGATCGCCTCTTTGTACCGTGCCTCCCGCCGCAGAAAAAGCGCTGTCGTGGTCCGCGCCTCCACACTCGTCATCACAGCGCGGTTGCCCGCGTCTGCCAGCATCTCCAGCCCCTTTTGCTTCGACCCCGTCATCCCCGCAAACCCGATCAGCAGTTTGAACGGCAGCGGCAGTGCCCCAACCACGTACTCATACACCCCCACCACCAGCTTCGCGTCGATGTAGTCCGGATCAAGTTGCAGCACGCGCACATGGTCGTCCTTGGCCCCAAGCGCCAGCTTGAATCCCGTTATGTACCCCCGCTCCACCATTGCAATATAGGTGCACTTCAGCGCCCGCGCCCACCCGCGCGCATACAGCGCGTCCACGTCATTCGGATTCTTGCCGATCCGCCAGTCAGCCTCGTGAATCGCCTCATCAGCCAGTCCCAGAATCTGGTCCCGCACCTTTGGGTCTTCCGCCGTCGCGTGTCGTCCCGTCAGGAATCCATCATTGGCATAGAAGGTCGTATCCAACAGATCCTGCCGGTAGAGTTCCTGAAACAGCACCGCGTCCAGCAGCATCGCGGTCGCCTGGGGATCCCCCGGATGCATCGCATAAATCCGCTGGAACCGTGCCACCGCCCCCACATAGTCCAGGTCGTAAAAGTGCTGGTAGGCCTCGCGCACCA
>JBEKZG010000158.1:0-7580 GCA_049510095.1 Occallatibacter sp. | reverse complement strand
GGTCTTGGTACTCTTCGGTTTTCGCGAGAGCGAAGGCTCGCGCAAGGGTACTGGTGACGGTGACCTGGCCGGGCTCGGTTTTGGAGTTGATGAGCAGAACGGCATGACCCTCCCAGGGAATTTTTCCGGGTTGCGGCGCACTTTCGACTTCGAGGCCTGGGGGGAGATGGTAAATAACCTGGTCAGCAACCTGCTCGCCGTATTGCATGTCGACTGGAGTCTGGCGTTTCTCTTCGTCGACAAATGGATGTGATCTGCGAGTCTCCAAAAAGAGGCCCGGCACCAGAAGGTGCTTTGAAGTCGCGGTGCCAGCGGCACCCTGAACCTTGATGAAGGACACAAGCTTCGAATCCGGATCGTCGAGAGCGGTGAAGTGGTCGATGTGGGCTTGAACACCGTCGGGGACCATCTCCGCCAGCCATTCATCGAATTGTTTCATGACTTCCGCATTGTCATTCTTCAGGGCTATTTGACGCCAGTGGAGGGCTTCCTGGCCGGACATGACGATGCGCATGTTTCCGTCAACTGTGCCTTGAGCGTCTAGGGTGAGGTCGGCGATGCGATCAATGGTGTTCAAGTTGTAGGGCTGTTGCGATGATGTGGCTACCCCGCTGCCAGTTGCGAATTGTCGAATGCCGCCGGTTCTGGAGTGCGACCAATGCACAGTCTGGAAGGGGCACATTTTTTCGCCGGGATCGAGAAGAATCTCTTTGCCGCCCGCGCTCAGGATGATGATGGTGTCATCGAGTTGATCGAAGTCGAGGTCGGAGGGCGTGAATAATCCCTGATTGCGATTAACCAGCCGCATGGCGTAAGCGGTGAGGCCAGCGGAGCGGAGCATGGAGAGGTAGAGCAATGCGATCTCGGTGCGGGTTCCGCTCTTTTCTGTCCAGACGTCCTCGGCGCGATTGATCTCCTTGATTTTGAGTTTCTTCCGTTCGTTTTCGCCTTTCTCGCGGGAGAAATCGGTGTTGTCGAGCGCCTGCACCGCCTTATAGAGCTTTCGGGCTTTGTCGAGGTCGCTGTCACCCGGGGCAATCAACCCATTCATTTGGTCACGGAAGGTCTTGGAGGGCTCGGTGAACAAATTGACGGCGTTAAACCAATCGTCGCCAGCGCCTTTCCAGAAATCGTCGACGCTGCGGGGGCTGCTGTTATAGAACTCAACCTTGTACAGCAAGCTTTCCATGGGCGGCATCCACTCCTCTTTTGGAGAAGGGGGAACATCCACCATATTCAGTTCCAGGTGTCCCATGCGATCTTTAGCCACGGTTATGCCGACGGGCAGGACCGACCAATAGCTGAGGTTGCTGCACCCGATGCATTGGTAGTGTGACTTGTGAACCAGGTAGGGGAACTGGACTTCCCAATAGGGAATTGGGATGTGGTCGGAGTCATAGCGAATCTGAAAGTAATACTCAAGAATGCTGCCGACCTGCGCGTTGGGCAGAGTGAAAACCTTGCGGCCAGACTGGAAGCCTTTGGTCTTGGTTTTCAGCAAATCGGCAGGCTTGCCGGTGAGCGGAATGATGGTTCCATCGGGTTGAATGGTGCGGGCTTTGATGTCGGCAACGTCGTAGAGATGCTTCTGGTAGGGGAGCTCGACGGTGGCCAGTTCCATGCCCTTTTCCGCGAGAACCTTGATGCGCGCGTAGTAGCCTTCGAAATGCAAATCGGGGTTTGAAATCCGGGTGACATTGAGGTAGACGGCGGCGGCTCCGGGGGCTTTGGGGTCGGCGGTCATCTTGAGTTCTTCAGGTGTGGGCTGCTGGAACTGAGAGTAAACCGAACCTGGCGTCGCTAGGATTAGAAACAGCATCGCGCAGCACAGCCTGAGGTTTGATGGAGCCATATTGCCGGTGGGCGACGCCGTGGCCATGCGGAGCAAGTGAATCATCTCAGTTGCCTTTGGAGGGGGCGGATGCGGTTAGGACGAGTTGTTGTTGGTCCGCGGCGGCTACTTTTTTGTAGAAGTCGCGGAGGTTCTGGTATTCGTCGGCTTTGAGAACGGCGAAGCCGCGGGTGAGTTGGCGGGCGATGACGATCTGGCCGGGAGTCGAGGCGGATTTGGTGATGAGAACCGCATGGTTTTCCCACGGGATTCTTGCGTCCTGCGGCGCGCCTTCGACGGCGAAGCCGGAAGGCAGGTGAAGGGTGACCTGATCGGTGACCTGTTCGGCAAACCTCATGTCCACAGGTTCAAGCCGCTGCGCCTGATCGACGAAGGGGTGGTCGCCACGGGACTCAAAGAAGAAGCCGGGGAGCAGGAGGCGCTTTGAGGTTGCTGTGCCGAGCGAGCCATTGGCTTTTACCACGGCCATGAGACTTGAGTCGGGAGTGTCGAGGGCCAGGAAGTGGTCGATGTGGGCTGTCATGCCATCGGGAAACATGCCGGCAATCCAGCGATCGAAGCGCTTATTGACCTCGTCGAGGTCGTTTTCAAGGGCGGCCTGACGCCAGCGGAGGGCTTCCTGACCGTTCATGACGAAGCGGATCTGACCGGTGACGGCGCCTTGATCGTCGAGGGTGAGCTCGCCGATGCGCGTGAGGGTGTTGGCTGTGTAGGGCTGAGACGGGGAAGTGGACACGGCGGAATGGCCGTCGGCGCCCTGGCTGACGCCGGTTGCGCCGGAGTGACGCCAATGGACGGACCGAAAGGCGCACATTTTTTCGCCGGGGTCGAGGGCTATGTCTTTGCCGCCGGTGGAGATGATGATGATGTCGTCGTCAAGCTGATCGAAGTCGAGGTAGCTGGGCGCGAAGATGCCCTGGTCGCGATTGACGACTTTCATGTCGTAGGCTTTGAGGCCGGCGGCGCGGAGCATGGCGAGATAGAGCAGGGCGATGTCTTCTTTGGAGCCGCTTTTCTGAGACCAGGTATCCTCAGCGCGCTTGGCGACATGGAGGCCGAGCTGCTTGAGTTCGGCCTGTCCTTTTTTGCGGGAGAAGTCAGTGTTATCGAGTGCCTGAACGGCGGTGTAGAGCTTTTTGGCCTTGTCGAGGTCGGTGTCGTTGGGAGCGACGAGCGTACCGACTGCTTCGCGGATGGGCCGGGAGGGTTCCGCGAAGTGGTCCACGTCTTTTGACCAGCGCTTGGCTTCGGAGAACCAGAAATCCTGTGGATTGTAGGCGCTTTTGTAGTAGAAGAGCAGGTGGTAAAGAAGGCTGTCGATAGGCGGCATCCACTCTTCCTGGGGGATGGGGGGGATGTCAGTCAGGTCGAGGGTGAACCGGCCCGTTGGATCGGTTTTGAGCTCGCCGCCAGGCGGGAGGACGGGCCACCAAATGAGGGAGTTGACGGGGTTTCCCTTCGCATCGATGAGGGTTTGGCTGGTGGCGTATTGGGAGCCGTGCATGAAGGCCTTGAAGGGCGTGAAACTGTAGTGTGCCTTGTGTACGAAGTAGGGCTGCTGAATCTCCCAATACGGAGAGGAGTAGTGGTTGTCGTCGTATTGGAGCTGGTAGCGGTACTCGAGGATGCTGCCGACTTCGACGCTGGGCAGGTTGAAGACTTTCTGGCCGACCTGCTTGTCTTTGTCTTTGGAGATGAGGAGGTCTTCTGGCTTGCCTTGAAGGGGGATGACGGTGCCGTCGGCGTGGATAGTGCGGGCCTTGATATCAGTGACCTTGTTGTTGTTGTAGAGGTAAGGGAGGGTGACGGTGGCGAGTTCCTTGCCCTTCTCCTGGAGGATTTTGATCCGCACGTAGAGGCTGTGGTAGTGGAGGGGGTCGTCCGTAACTTCTTCACGATAAAGGTACACCGCCGCGGCGCCCGGAGCTTTGGGGTCGGAGGTCATCTGGAGCTCTTCAGGCTTGGGCAGCTGGAACTGGGCGCGGAGGGTGGCAGAGCCGGCAAGGACGAGGAGCAGGAGGGTGAAGCGCATGAGGGTATGAGTCCGCATGATTTTTAGTTTCCGGAAGTTGTTGGAAGTGTAAACCGAGAGAGGCACAGTCTGGACGTGTTTTTCAGTGGGCGGGTACGGATTGAGTGCCGAGATGGGAATTTACAGGCGTAGACTGGTGCGGGTTTCTAAAGCGATTGAGGAAAGGATATTGACGATGAGGCGGACTGTCTTTTTTGGAGTTTTGGCTTGTTTTGGCGTGGCGGGGCTGGTTGTGCCGGGGGCTTTGGGCCAGTGGAATACGCCGAATCCGGTGATGAGTTTTGAAAAGACGGCCAAGGGCCTGGAGGTGCGGCAGAAGGATGGGGTGCTGCGGCTGGAGGTGGATGCCGAGGATGTGCTGCATGTGACGTACGCGCCGGCGGGCGTTGCGGCTCCGGAGCGGGCATCGGACTGGGTGGTGGTGAAGAAGGACTGGACGGCGGCGGAGTTCGAGGTGACCTCGGACGAGCACGCGATTTTCCTGTCTGCGTCGAAATTAAGGGTGATGGTGGAGCGGGGGAGCGGGGCGGTGCACTACATTGCTCCGGAGGGCGAGACGGGAGCGGGGGCGACGGGGCCGGGGTCGACCGGACGGGGGATGCGCGGTAGGACGCTGACGACGGATGGGTACCGGAGCCTGCGGCCGGTGGAGGTGAACGGGGAGAAGACCTTCCATGCGGAGGTGGCTTTCTCGATTTATGGTTCGCATGAGGGGTTTTATGGGTTGGGGCAACATCAGGCGGGGGTGTGGAACTATCGCGGCGAGACGGTGGATTTGTCGCAGGAGAACACGAACATTGCGATCCCGCTGCTGGTTTCGACGAATGGGTATGGGATTTTCTGGAATAACCCTTCGCGGAGCGAGGTGAACAACCGGTTTATTCATGCGCTTTATATGAGCTCGGAGGTTGCGGACCGGGTGGATTATTACTTCATCTACGGGCCGGAGCCGGACGCGATTATCGGGCGGTACCGGGAACTGACGGGCGAGGTTCCGCTGTTTGGGAAGTGGGCTTACGGGTTCTGGCAGTGCAAGAACAAGTATGAGTCGCAGAAGGAATTGGAGACGGTGGCGGCGCGGTACCGCGCGGAACATATTCCGGTGGACAACATTGTGCAGGACTGGTTCTGGTGGGTGACGATGGGGGAGATGAAGTGGAACGAACATTATCCGGACCCGCAGGGACTGATTGACACGCTGCACAAGGAGCATTTTCATTTGATGGTTTCGATCTGGCCTTATTTCAGGCCGGGATCGGCGGCTTACGACGAGTTTGACGCGAAGGGCTGGTTTATTGCGAAGACGACGCAGCCGAGCTTTCATCCGGTGGGGCAGGCCCTGTATGACCCGACGAATGAGGCGGCGCGGAAACAGTATTGGGCGAATGCGAATACGGCGCTGTTTCAAAAGGGCGTGGACGCGTGGTGGCTGGATACGGACGAGCCGGAGACGGAGGGGCGGGAAGACAACATTCTTGTGACGAACAAGGTGGCGATTGGGTCGGGCGCGCGGTATGCGAATGTGTATCCGCTGTTTCATGTGGGTGGGGTGAGCGAGGGGCAGAGAGCGGCTTCGGATCAGAAGCGCGTTTTCATTTTGTCGCGGAGTGCTTATGCCGGGGCGCAACGGTTTGGGGTGACGGCGTGGTCGGGCGATGTGCTTAGCGACTGGGTTACGTTTGCGCGGCAGATTCCGGCGGGGCTGAATTATTCGATCAGCGGGATGCCCTATTGGACTACGGATATTGGCGGGTTTATTTCGGGCGGGAACTTGAACGATCCGAAGTTTCGCGAGTTATTTATTCGGTGGTTTCAGTTTGGGACGTTCAGCCCGATTTTCAGGGTACATGGGACGCGGAATCCGAGCGAGAACGAGTTATGGAGTTATGGGGCGGATGCTGAGAAGATTCTTGTGGACTACGACAATTTGAGATACAGGCTGATGCCGTATATCTACTCGGAAGCGTGGCAGGTGACGAGCAGGCATGGGACGCTGATGCGGCCTCTGGTGATGGATTGGCGGGAGGATGTGGAGGCGCAGAATACTGGGGATGAGTATCTGTTTGGGCCGGCGATTTTGGTGGCTCCGGTTACTACGGAGGGAGCTACTTCGCGGACGGTGTATCTGCCGGAGGCGACGTGGTATGACTTTTGGACGGGGGTCAAGGTCGAGGGCGGGAAGCGGATCGCGGCGGATGCGCCATTGAGCAAACTGCCGCTGTTTGTGAAGGCGGGATCGATTGTGCCGTTTGGGCCGGCGATGGAGTGGTCGACCGAGAAAGCTGAAGACCCGATTGAGCTGCGAGTCTATCCGGGGGCGGATGGGGACTTCACGCTGTATGAGGACGAGAACGATGGTTATGCGTATGAGACAGGGGCTCATGCGACGATCGCGCTGCATTGGGATGATGCGGGGAAGACGCTGACGATTGGGGCGCAGCAGGGGAATTATCCGGGGATGGTGACGGCGCGGACGTTCAATGTGACGGTGATTGGGACGGGGGCGACTAAGGCCGTTAAGTATGCGGGGGCGAAAACAGCTTCTAGCTTCTAGCTGCTAGCTCCTAGCTTCGGCTTTTGAGCTATTTACCTCTTCTCATTCCTAGACTTTTTGGGGTTTGTGCCGCGGGCGGAACTTATGGCTAGAAGCTAAGAGCTAGAAGCTAGCGGCTTGCACTTTCGAGGAGGGTGGAGACTAGCGCTATGGGGAGGCCTACTACGTTGGAGTAGTCGCCGGTGATGCGGGGAATCCAGCGGGCGGCGCGGCCCTGGATGGCGTAGGCGCCGGCTTTGTCCATGGGCTCGCCGGTGGCTATGTAGGCGGCTATTTCTTCGTCGGAGAGGGTTAGGAAGGTTACGCCGGTGACTTCGGCGGCTACTTCGGTGTGGGTTGCGGTGACTAGGGCTACGCCGGTGATTACGCGGTGGGTGCGGCCAGAGAGTAGGCGCAACATGCGGGCGGCGTCGGTGGCGTTTTCGGGCTTGGCCAGGATTTGGTTGTCGAGGGTTACGGTGGTGTCGGCGCCTAGCACCACCCGCGGTGGGGCAGTAGCTCGCGGGAGGCTCGCAGTTGTGTGTGAGGGGCCTTTCGAAGAGCATCCCTCAGGGGCTAAAGCCCCTATTTCATTTGGGGTGCGTTCGGCACGACTGAAGTCGTGCCCTTTCAAAGCCAATTCCCGGTATACGGCTTCGGCTTTTTCGCGGGCTAGTCTTGTTACGTAGGCTATGGGGTCTTCGTTGGGGCGGGGGTCTTCGGGGATGTGGGCGGGATGGACCTGGAATGTGAAGCCGGCCTGGGTTAGGAGTTCGCGGCGGCGGGGTGAGGCTGAGGCCAGGATCAGCATATACAGATTATTGCAGGGGATGGAGAGCGAGTTAGCAAGTCAGCAGGTCAGCAGGTCAGTGAGTTGGTAAGTCAGCAAGTCAGCGTCTCAATATTACTGAAACAACGCCGGAAGATCGCGGGCACCGTAGACCACGCGTTCAATCCTGACGATTTTGCCGACGATGCGGAACAAGATGACGTATCTGCCGACAATGGCGACACGCGCTCCTTCACCGATCTCCGGCCGGAGTTGGTAGATGAGAGGCTGGCTGCCAACGAGGCGGATTTTCGCACGAATTTCCCGGATGAAGGTGATTGCGCGGGTGGGATTGTCGTGGGCGATGTAGTCGGCGATGGTTTCAAGGTCCGAT
>JBEKZG010000157.1:0-7591 GCA_049510095.1 Occallatibacter sp. | reverse complement strand
TCCTGCAACACCTCGGCTTGAAGCTGCCATCCGTGCCAGAATTCGCGCCGATGTAGTGGAAACTTGACCCCGCCAGCGCTGAAAGGAAAGGACTTCTCGTCCAAACTGCGGAAGTTGGGTTAACGCTCCAAAGGTACGAACCTGAGAGCAATTCCCGTATCGTTAGGCGTAGTCTCCGCCCCAACTCCGGTCACGTCGCGAATGAGGTATTGAGCCTCGTTCAGAGCACCCGCCGGATGCGAAAATGTAGTCGCAATCACCGTGCAACCCGCGGTCCGGCCAGACTTGACGCCCGGTGGCGCGTCCTCCAATACCACGCAGTCCTCGGGCGCAAATCCAAGCAGCGCCGCGCCCGCCAAAAACGGCGCTGGATGTGGCTTGCCCTCGGGAACGTTCTCGGAGGTGATGATTCGCTCCGGCACTGGAATTCGTCCCGCAGCCAGCCGAACCCGCGCCAGCGGCTCAGTCGCGCTGGTCACCACGGTCCAGCGGTTCGTGGGCAACAAGGCCAGCAGTTCCAGCACGCCAGGCAGAACAGTCACCCCATCCGTATCCTCAATCTCCAGATTCTCAATGACTTCGTTCTCCGCCACCGGGTCCAGGTCAGGCCGCAGCCGAGCGACCGTCTCAATACTCCGGCGGCCATGCGCGATGCTCAGCGCGTGGGCAGGATCCACGCCCCGCCACTGAGCCCATTTCGTCCAGCTGCGCTCAACGGAACCGATAGAGGAGATCAAAATGCCGTCCATGTCAAAAAGAATCCCCTGGCAGCGGACCAAGACAGGGGAAGGAGAAAGAGATAAGGACATGCTTCAATTGTAGCGGGAGCCGATTCACCGTTTTGCCTGCGTCTCCCTTGACGGGACAATGGTAAAACTGGGCGGGTTCTCGAGCTTCACAGATGCGTCCACTCGTCGCTTGCGGGCGCCGCCAGCCAATTGATTATCCTTCAATGCGATGTTCCCGTTGGAGATCTCGGCATTCCCGCTCCAGCGATCAAATCGCGCGGGCAACCCGGCCGGCCCACCGGCAACAACCCCATGCCGCCACTCAAAATGCAGATCGCCCTTTGCCGAGGCTGCCAGATCCTTGTCTGTAAATCCGCTCAGCGCGACCTTGACGCCAGCGTCCATCGCTCCGCCGGACCAGTGCTGCCTCAGAATCTGGCCCACCGCACCCGGATTGAGCTTGCTGAAATCCGCCGTCAGCACATATTTGGGCAGAATATGGCCTGTGTTATCGATGCTCAGCGTACCGGATCCATGCACCACCCCTCCCAGCAGCCCTGCATCCAGACTCGTGATCTCCGCGCCGGATTGCGCGATGCGCAGCGCGCCCGTCGGCTTCTCGAGCTTGACTGGTCCCAGAATCAGCGATTCGGCCGTCACAGTCCCTTCTAGTTCCGGCCACGCAGGCGCCGGAGTCGAGAGACTCAGGCGCGCGATCAGTTCGGAAAGCAGTGTCCCCTTCTCCTGCGCACCCAGAATCGCCACCTGCAGGGCGGCCGCGTCCAGCACGCCAAATTGCACTGCAAAATGCACCGGACAGTGCTCGCCTGCCGCGCAGTTGCCGGGCAATGCAAGGCTAGCCGTTCCCTTCACGCCACCGTAAGAGAAGACCAGCGGATCCCAGCGTACTCCGCCGCTGTTCCCTTCCCTGTCCAAGTGAAGAGTAGCCTGTGAAATCTCCACATGATTGGCGAGATAATCCGCCTTCCAGTTGGCATTATGCAGGGTTACGGTCCCGGTCAAACGGTCGGTGAGAGCGTCCCCCCGCTCTGCCGCTCCTCGTGGCTCAGGCATATTCACGCTCGCCGGAACACTGCTAAAGGGAGTCTTCTCGCTTTCCATCCAGGGGCCTGTCGCGTTCAGGTCCAGCGTCACCGGGTCTCCGGCCAGCATCTCCAGCGCCGCCGAGTCGCCCATCCCTGCCAAATGCGCAAATGCTCTGGCCCTTGCCAAAGCCGCCTGCCCGTGAACCTGCAATTCGTAGCCGGAAACTCCCAGGCTAATGGTCACCGCAAGCGGAGTCGTCGCACCAGCAGGAAGTGCCACGGTCGCAGTAAGCGCTGGAGTTTGATTCGAAACCGACGGCCCGCTTGTCTCCGCCCGATTCACCGGCTCCAGCACAATCCTGGGAACTGCAATCGGTTCGCGGAGCCCGTCACCGCTGAGTTGCAGGCGTTCCACCGCAATGCTACCCGTAAGCGGGCTGCTTTCGACCTTATGCGCAGCGGCAGCCCGAGACTTTCGCGCCCCTGGGGCCGCAGTCGCGCTTTGCAATGTGCCACTCGCCGCTGCGCTCTCGTCATAGCTCATTCTCCCGCTCAGCGTGCCTGTGGCCTCCAGTCCAGGACCAAAGCCGCTGCGCACTGTCCTCAGCGCATCCAGTCCCACCGCCACTGAAATCCGGTCAAGCGCCAGGGAAAAATGCGGCTTTCCGCCATCGCCCGGCATTTCCCCGGTCAGCCGAACGTGTCCGTCTCCAAGCGGAGAATCGCATAGCAGGTTCTCAATCCCGCGTGCCGAATAATGATAAAGAAAGCCGCAGTTCGCATCGAAATCCATGGGAGAAGCCGGGGCAAACTCCGCGCGGTGCACCCCTGTGGCTCGCAAACGTGTCTGGACATGGGCGGCATCCGGAGTGCCATCCAGATGCAGTTCTCCGGTCAGGTTGCCCCGCCAGCCCGGATCGGAGCCAATAATCAATCGGGCGAGTTGGCCCAACTGCGCATCGCGCCAATCAAGGTCAAGGTAAATCGGTAACTCGCGCAGCTCGGCAGCCCGGTGTACGGTGGCCTCCAGACGGACCAGCCCCGTGTCGGCGCCCTGCACAATCACGTCGGTGCGCTCCGGTTGGCCTCGTAGCCGGATGCGCCACCTGCCCGGCTCTTCCTGCCAGAAGGAAAGATCGGTATCCACCAGCGAGTAGGGCAGCTTTTCCAAGCCGCTCTTGATGTTGATGCGCGAGTTGGTCGCCTCAAGGTAGGGCAAGGTCACGGCTCGGTTCGGTCTTGTACCACCCGCCGCCCCCGTCTTCGCAGCCGCCGTCCGGAACAGCGAATCGAGATTCCAGCGTCCTTCCGGTGTGCGCACCAGGTTCAGGCTGGCATCGTCCACGCTGATCCGGCTAATCTCCAACCGCCCGACCAACAGCGAAAGCAGCCGAATGGAGACCGAGACCGTGCTGGCGTGCAACACAGGCTCAGCTCCATAAGCAGGGTCTTCCTCCACGGTCAGGTTGCTCAAAACAAAGCCCGGACGCGGCAACATGCGCAACTCCACTGAAGACAGGCGCACTGGCCTACCGAGCGAAGCGGCCATCAATTGCGCAATCCTGCCTTTATAGCGGTTCAGGTTGACCATCGGAGCCGCTACAAGAATCGCAAGCAAAGCCACTGCTGCCGCCAGGGCCAGCCAAAGCCGCTTTCGTCCTCGATGCCTGCCTTGCGCGTCTTCCGTCATGGTGTCGTCAGTGATCATTGAACAGATGACAGTGATCGGTGGGCTCCAGCGGTTTCTTCGGGGCTCTCACTGTCCACTGCACACTGTCCACTGTTCACTTTACTAAGTGCAGCGTACGCTTCCAGCGTGTGTCGCTGAAGAAGTGCAGCGCCACATGGCCCATCCAGGCAATGGTATTGCCGATTCCCGTCTGTTCGTATTGGTCCTCCGGAGTCTTGAAACTCCAGTAATTGAACAGGGGGCGCCCCACGATATTCTCCCTCGGCACAAAGCCCCAATAGCGCGAATCGAGACTGTTGTGCCGGTTATCGCCCATCATAAAGTACATCCCCGCTGGAACCACCAGTTCCCCGTTCTGAATGTAGTTCGGAAAGCCGATCGCCCAGGCCTCAGGCGTTCCTTCGTTCGGATCGCCTGCGGTCGCAACTGGCGCTACTGAAGGAAACTCGTCCAGAAAATCGCTGTGATTCTCCGCCGTTGTCGGCTGGGCATGCGGCTGCTCCTGCGCCACTCCGTTGATGAAGACAATCCCGTCTCGCAGATGGATGTGATCGCCGGGTACGCCAATCAGGCGCTTCACCAGGAACAGGTATTCGCCATTCGCGTCCGCAACCGGCTTCAGAAATACCACGACGTCGTTCCGCCGGGGCTCACGGTAGTGAACCAGGGGCATCCATTTCGCAGGCGGGGCAAGAGTGACCCGATCCACGACCAGGTGGTCCCCTACCAGCAGCGTGTTCTCCATCGATCCCGACGGAATCACGAAGTTCTGACCCAGGAATGTGAGAATAAACAAGCCCACCACAAGCACCGAGCAGATGCTGGCCACCGCTTCAAACGGCGTCTCTTCCACCTTTTCTTCAACCGGTGTGGGATCGGGAACTGGTTCTGTTTCGGCCGGAGTCTTTGGGGCAGGCGTTTTTTTCTTAGTCATCCCGTCGCTCTTTATCAGTAAAAAGTGGTCAGTGATCAGTTGTCAGTTTTCAGTTGACGGCGCTTACAGCCCGGGCTTTTTACTGACAACTGAATACTGATAACTGACAACTGTTTTTAATGCACCACAAGAAAAATGCGCTTCCAGCGCGCAAATCCGGTCAGTTTCGTGGAAAGCTGCCTGTCGTGTCCGAGTCTATCATCCGAGGCCTGCAGCGCGGCTTGTTGCACGTCAGTCGTCGAAGGCCGCGTCAGCGAGAAATAGATCACCAGCGGCCGCGCCACAATTGCCTCCCGCGGCACAAAGCCCCAATACCGGGAGTCCTTGCTGTGATTCCGATTATCGCCCAGCACAAAGTATTCGCCCACCGGCACCACCAATTCACCGTCCCGCGTCAGGCTCTGCATCTGTCGCCACCACATCCGGTCCACCTGCGGATCGGTATACTCCGTGCCCGGAAAATCGTCGCGGAATGGATTTGACGCTGTAGGCTCGAAGGCCGCGTAGGGTTCATCCAAAAGCTGGCCATTCACCGTCACCCGCCCATCTTCGATGCGCAGCCTGTCGCCCGGCAGGCCCACCACGCGTTTCACCAGGAATGGCGGACCTGGGTGATGGAAAACCACGATATCCCCGCGCTCCACTCCCCGGTACGGCAGCAGCCACCGGCTCAGGCTCCCGGCCGGCGAATACACCTGCTTGTTCACGAGTAGAAAGTCGCCCACCAGCAAGGTGTGCTCCATGCTTTCTGAGGGAATCAGATAGGGTTGCAACACGAACGTGAGCAGAAACAGGGCCACGACAACGGTTTGCAGAAGGGACGCGAATGCCTCCGGCACTGTGGGAAGTTGGACCCGCAGTCCTGAAAAACTTCGCTCCACCTTGTCCGGCACTTGTACAGGGGTACACATTATTCCCTTGATTCCTCCTCGGCGCCCGCTGGCACCGCCACTGCCTTAGTCGCCTTGGCCGTCAGCCATTCCAGTGCGCGCCGTGCCGCGTCCTGCTCCGCGTGCTTCTTGGTGCCCCCCATGCCGCGAGCCAGCGCCTTACCCGCCTCGCCATCTTCCGCCTTTAGCCGAACCTCCACCAAAAAGCGCTTGCGGTGGTCGGGACCGCTTTCGCTCTTCACCTTGTACACCGGCGTTCCCGTGCGGGTCGCCTGCAGATGCTCCTGGAGAGCCGATTTGTAATTGCCCAGCGCCGCCCCCGACCGCAACTCCTGCGCCAGTTGCTCAACCGCCGCACCCATCACCAGCCGCCGTGCAAAGGCCCGTACCGGCTCCAGTCCGCCGTCCAGGAAAAGCGCCGCCATCACCGCTTCCATGCTATTCGAAAGTACGGTGCTCTTATGCCGCAGGCCGCTCCGTTCCTCACCCCGGCTCAGGCGCAGGTGGCCGCCCAACCCAATAGCCGCCGCTACTTCCGCCATATGTTGCCGGCTCACCAGTTGCGAACGGACCCTGGTCAGTTCCCCTTCATGCCACTCCGGATGCCAGGCAAACAGCGATTCAGCAACCACCAGGCCCAGCACCGCGTCGCCCAGAAACTCCAGGCGCTCGTTGTCTTCCGCGCCCGCAATGGGGTCGTCGCCGCTCGCAATCGCATGGTCGTCCATCGCCTGCTGGTTGGCCAATGACCGGTGAGTCAGCGCCCGCACCAGCAGTTCCCGATTGGCAAAGCAATGGCCGAGTGCCGCCTCCAATTCGGTCAGATCGCCTTCCACGCTTGTTCCTGTCCTTTCCGTCACTCCCATTCCTCTTGGATGCATCTGGAAACGGCGATGCAACCGCAAAATCCTGCGGACCCATCTCAAGAATCTTATCCAGCGCCGCAACGACCTGCGATTAGACAGCCGGTCCCGCACCGCTACGGCCTATTGCGGCCCGGCAGTTTCTGTTTTCGCTGAAGGCGCGGATTGAGCTCCACTCGGCTTGACCGGATCAGTACCTGTTCCCGAATCGTCCGCATCCTCGTCGCAGCCATGGTCCTTCCGTGGATAGGCCGTCTTCACGCCCCGCTCGGCCGCCAGACGCGTATCCTGCTGTCCATCCCGTGACGCAAGCGCCTCTTTGTATTCGGCAACAGCCTCGTCGCGTTTGCATTCAAGATCCAGCATTCGGCCCAGGTAAATATGCGACCAGGCCAATTGCCGCGGCTCCTTGCTGGTCGCCAGTGTCTTCTGGAATCCCTCGAACGCTTCCTCAGGATGGCCTGTCAAAAGGTCTGCCCTGGCCAGGATGAAGTTGGCGCGGGCACTTACCGCGGCGGCATCCAGGCTGTCGTCGCTGCGCACCACCAGCGCCTGCCGCGCCATGGCGCCGGCCGTCGCCACGTCCCCCGCTTCAAGCCGAGCCTCCGCCAGATCCAGTCCCGTCAGCTTGCGCGGCTTGGCCCTCGTCAGCACATCCCCGTCCGATTCCTTGTCAAACTCGATCTGGCGCGCTCTGTGCACCTGCTGGTCAACGTCCATGCTGTACACCATCTCGCCGATCGTGTCGCTCAGACTGGCCGGATCCTTCTCAAACTGAATCAGCTCTTGATAAAAATACTGCGTCAACACAAATCCCTGCGTCATATCGCGGTTGACGGTGGCCACTCGAATTGCCTCCGCCTTTTGCTGATACGCCTGCATTTCGCGTTCATACTTCGGCAACTCCGATCGATCCACGCCCGCCGGAATCTTGTACTCCGGCACTCCGGTGTCCATCGTTCGCGCCTCAATCGCCTTGATCAGGCACTCAATCGTCAGCGGCACAGTATCGGAGCGGTACCGGAATTCCAGCGGTGAATCCCGCAGCTCCTTCAGAATCGGCTGCATCCGATCCACCGCGTTCGCGCGTGCCTGCAAGAGCGGTTCAATCATGTAATGCAGATAGACGTGGCGCACGTCATTCATGCGAATCTGCCCGTTCACTGGCGAAACCACCACCACATAGTCGGTCCCGTAGATCCGGGCATTCACCATATGCGGTGAAAACTGCGGCTCGAAAACTACCACAAATCGCCGTCCGACATAGGTCGAGGTCGGCATCTTCAGGTAAAGATTGGTCCCGACGATCATCTTCGTCAGCGGATCGTGCAGCCGGTCGGCCTCGTCATCGTAGGTGCGGTGCGCCGCAAGCCAGATCCCGTGCAGATCTACCGCCGCCACAAAGTCCTTCAACAGCGGCACAATCTCCGCCACCTGCGT
>JBEKZG010000156.1:0-7606 GCA_049510095.1 Occallatibacter sp. | reverse complement strand
CGAGCGTCGAATAGACAAGCTCAAAGCGGTCGAGAATGAAGCCCCAGCCGAAGTTAGCCACGAGAATGAACAGAAGTACTATAAAGTGCCGCCGAGCGACATCTGGCACCGTGATCTTCCCGCTCGACTTCGACTGCCGGACTCCGAAGACCGAACAAAAGGTGAGAACCGCAAGCGCGGCCACCGTCAACAAAGTAATGCTTCCTTGCAGCAATTCATAGAATGGGAGGCGGAACACATAAAAGCCCAGGTCAACCCCAAAAAGCGGGTCCGCGATTCCAAACGAGCCGCCAAACCTGAAACGGACAAATGTATCCCATTGAGCGGAGACGCTCATTGCAAAGATCGGCGAGAGGACCACGATTGCGAAATCGATAGCGAAGACAAGCAGTTTGGGGCTAATCTCAACGTTGATTGTCCTGCTTGCGTCAGCGGGATGCGTGAAGCCTTTGTTGAAGAAGCTATCTCCATCCACGAGGTCGATATTCTTTGCGGCAAAGCGAAGATTAAGCCATAAATAAAAAACTGAAACAATCAGCGTGACAGCGAATACTCCGCACTTGACCGAGAGAAGTGTCCAGAATATGCCCTCATAGTCAAGTTGCCGCATCCAGAGCCACTTTTGAACAAGGCCTAGAACAATCGAAAGAACGACTCCAATCCCAACCAATGCAAAGAAACCCCACTTCACCAGAAACCCGAGGGAGGGGGGAAGAACCCGGCGTTCGCGGTTCGATCGTTCTGTCTTCAGCGGTGTGATTTTCTCAACGGCTGTTGCATTCATAGTCCACTCCTCAGCACGCCCAGACAGAGCAGACCAGCGCGGGGCTGCCATGAGTACTATCCAAGAGAACACGGCCTTAAGTACGGTCAATTATGACCAGAGCGCATGCTGCACATTGATTAGAAACGGGCCGATTTGATTAGAAACGGGCCGATAGCGTGATTGCTCCAACAAGGAACTGAGGACTCCGAAGCGAGGTGTGTCCTCCTGCCGCAGTGAAAGATTGGATGTACTCACTACTGTCCGGTTAAATGTCGAATAGATTCAATTGGTTAGCGAATGTGGGCTGGCCGGGTCTGTTCACAGAGGGCTGGAGGGCGCATGAAATCTCGGTTTTCTCGAATATGGACACCGACAAAATCTGTAGACAAGTGTAGAGCGAGGCGTCGAGTTTCAGTTCCTTCTTGACGATAGCGATCGGCACATAAGTGGCTACTGCGCACCAAATCTGGCTTCTGACGGCGTTCTCGCTGTAGCGAGGAAGCGTTTGATGCGCAGGTGTTGCTTGATCCATTTGAAGAACAACTCGACCTGCCAGCGGCTCTTGTAGAGCGCGGCGATGGCCAAGGCGGGCAGCGTGGTGTTGTTGGTCAGGAACACCAGTGACTTGCCGCTCCCGGAGTCCTTGAAGCGAATGCGGCGGAGATGCTCCGGGTAGTTCTTTGCCGCGTAGAATCCGTTGAGCATGACGCGCTGATCGCAGATCAGGCCTGTGGCGCGGTCAACGGGATGCGAATACACACGCCGCGCGTCCATGCCCTCCTTCGCGCGAGTGACGAAGAAGGCCCCGGCCTGATGGACCGCGTACAGTCGTTTATAGTCCACGTAGCCACGGTCCATGATGTAGAAGCATCCAGCTTCCGCAGCAAGAATATCGGGCACATTCACATCGTGCAGCTTGCCATCCCCGATATGAATGAAGGCTGGAATTGGGCCGCGCAGATCGAGTAGAGTATGCAGCTTGATGGCTGCTTGGGTGGATCGGAACGGGGCCCAGTCGAATAGGCTCAAGCATAAGTCGATGGTGGTCGAGTCCAACGCATAAACGCTTGCATCGATTCCCAGAACCGAGGCGTCTTCGGCGTACAGCACCCTGGCATGAGCGATCAGCCTGAAGGCCAGCGCATGATAGATGCGCCAGTCGCGCAGATTCAATGCATCGGCGAGCGTCGAACGGGCGGGCGGCGTGGCAATCCCCATATGAAACAGCTTGGACTGATTGGCTTCCAAGCATACCTCGATGTCCCGCAACGACTCGCGCCAAGTGAGTTGCACGAAGGCCATGATGCGAAACAAGTCGGCACAGCCCAGCGTACGAACACCCACATCGCCCTTGTGCCGCTCGATGATCCGCGCAAAGGTTTTCCACGGCACAAACTCCATCACCTGCGCAAACAGCGTCTTGCCCACATTCATGCGGCTCCCCGGGAAGTTGAATCCCGACAGCATCGCAAATGAGCACCACGGAATTCAAATCGTGGACACCATAAATTCGCTATAAAGCCAACTTATAAATGGACTTGGGAGAATCAGACCTGAGTTAAACCGGACACCGATGACAAAAGTTGTATTTGACGGCGTCGGGTTCGAGCCAACGCCAGTTTCGTAGGTATACTTCGTCTCTGACACTTGGCTTGTCTTCCAGATTGTCGTCGTTTCGCTTGCCAAATTGAACTGGTCATACCAGGTCTTATTCACCGTCTTTGTAGGCTTACTGTTGGTTTGCGGGGACTGCCCCCAATCGTAGTAGTCGATCTCGCTTTCTATAGGGAAGGACGGGGCGACAATTAGGCCTGCATATGGCTGCGATGGAACTCCCCACGGAATATAGTTGTAAACCGTTGTGGAGACCTGACCGGTTTTCGCGTCCGTTGTAGGTGCCGTTGTGCTCTTCGTACTCCAGCCGCTGATTTCCCCGCTGCTCGAAGCCCAGTTCGTGACTGGTGATGCAAATGTCTGCGTTTGGGCAGTGGTTATTCCATCGAAACTGACAGTTCTTGAAGCCAGAACAGGAGTTTGGTACAACTGAGAACAGCCGAATGGCTGGGGCAGGTAAGGGGCACTCGTTTCGTTTCCCTCCCGGAAGGCAATCTCGTTGAATTGCGTGTTATTTGAACCTGTGGGTAGCTGCCATGTGTACTCTATCCACCCACCATCGGGATAGATGATCTTACTGAGCAGTCCATAGACGTTGTTGTATCGACTTTGGTAGCTCTCGCCATTGGGAAGGCTCAAGCTGTTGAGAACCCCGCGTGTCCCGCTCACCGTGGTAGGAATCATTCCAACGCAACCAATGCCGGCAGCCTGATCTCCTGTGCCTCCTACTGCTATTGTGTAGTTGACGTTGACCGTACCCCAGGAGGGCGTAAAGACAAGCTGATCTATAGTGACGGATGTGCTGGTCACGGTCGGTCCCGGCCTGCCAGCGCTGTCCGTGTATAGAGTATTGCCTCCACCCGGAAACATGGTAATGAAATTACCATTTCTGTCCTCGATTGACGGGAAAACAAGGGAGCTTGGACTTGATGTGCCAACGCCTCCGGAAAAAGAGTAAACGGTCCCATTCTTATCCATTACCATGAAGCTTCCGCTCACCGGACTTGAACCTTGGAGGTCATTCACCGCAGTGTTCGGATCCGGCTTTGCGATTACTTGGCCGTCGCCATTCCCGGGCACATAGTTCCGTGTTCCGCCAGTCTGCGCAAGCCCAGAAGCATTTGAGCCGGTCGCCTCCGCTGCAGTGTAGAGATTGTGCGTTGTGCCGGATGAATCAGTAAATGTCATCCCGGACTGTACGTTACAAGCCGCAAATGTAACATGTTGATTAGATGGCGCGGAGTAGCTCCAAACCGAGACTGCGGCATACGGAATCCCGCCATAGATATTCCATCCATCGGCCTCCGGCCCGGATTGTATGGCTTTGTCATCCCATGCCGGTTGATTACCGTCGATCATGTTCAATGGATTCACACCTGCGGAGTTGTAGCTCCACGAATACGGAAGAGTAATGCCGCGGCTCTTTGTTGCCACCGGAAACGAAATCTTGAAATTGACCGAGCCGTTGGAGTAGTTGACCGTCTCCCCAAGGAGATGCTGGTAATCGTGCCCTACGCCCGGAATTGGAGTCTGAGTTTGGTCATTTACGGTGCTCATGTCTGGTGCCTGCGCTTGGGCTTTGGGAAGAAGATATAGAGCGCCAGACGCGGCAGCAAGGAAGACAAGGCTGAATTGCGCTAACGATGAACGGTAAATGTGAATCACGATGACCTCTCTTGTCAAGGCGGCACAGAATCATTCAAATCGTTTTGGAGATTAATACGATGCAGAACATTCTGCCACAGCATTGGCGGGAAACACATCGATTTCGACAGATTTTATTTTGCCGCCAAGTTGCCTTGTGCAAGTAACCAGTTGAGTTGATTGAATTAGTAATAATGAGAGATGCAACCTTCGTCATAAGCGCGACAGCCCTGAGACGCGATGCGGTTGCGGTGGACGGCCGACGGAGTTGGACCCCAAATTAGGTGATTTGTCCGACCCACCGCGATGGCCGATTGCTCAAGTTTAGCCGCTACATTGCTCTTCAGCAGGGACTCATCACCGCAGTTGCGTGCAAGACGATGCCAGCTCAAATGCAAGTGGCGAATGGCGTCCGCCGTCCCCCTCACCGCGATCCGTATCGCACTGAGCCCGTTGCAAAAACTTGTTCACTTTCGTCAAAAATGTGCCATCGCAACCTAGATTCAGGCAAACTGGAAGTGCTCGGCGGTGTCTCCGCTAGTGTGCCGTCGCGGATAATTCTTTACAACGGCGAACCTTGTCGAGGATAACGTCTGCGGTAGCCTTCCAGAGGAAGGCCTTGGGCGTGTCGTTCCAGTTCGCGAGCCACGCATAGATGGCGCGTTCCAGTTCCTCGACTGAGTGGAAGGTTCCGCGCCGGATCATCTTGTCGGTGATGAGTCGAGATCGCCGCCGATGTTCTACCAAGGGTAATTGCGACAGGAGGTTGGTCGATCTTCATTCGCGCTGCAATAGCGGTCGATCAAAGCCGCACAAGCTTCAGCATTTCGCTTTCTCGCTTTTCTTCCATTCCAGGCTACGGCGAAACTGTCGCGACATAGCTCTGAATACCGCCATTCGATGTGTAGATGCCGATCAGAGAGTTGTCGAGGACGGAGTTGGCGGTGTTGAGTTTTGTGCCAGCCGGATTCGGAATCGGCACCCACAAGGGCTCGCGATAGGAGCCGTTGGAGTTTCTCTCAACGATTGCGAACGCGGCGCCATCGTCGGTAGTGGCTGCCAACGAATAGCCGGAACCGAAAAGCGTGATCCCTTCAAAGTGCGTAATCAAGCCGGGCTTGTTCTTGTAGCTGAATGGCGTCGGAGCGCCGATGGATCCCTTCATCGCGTCATAGTCCAACAGGAATCCGAGATTGACATCGGCCTTCGACTTATAACCACCGGCGATTGTATAGGAAGAACTGACGGCGCCACCGTTCTGCCAAATGCCATAGGCGGTTGCCAAGGGGCCGATGTTCAGCACCTGGTAGACGCCAGTTTTTATGTTGTAGATGAATGCGTTCCCAGAACCAGGTTTCCCTGCCAAATCGTAGTTCCCAACAACGAGGTCTCCCATCGTGCTATGCGGAATCGTGTTGGCGACGGTGCCGCCTGCCAGGGACTCCGGCACATTGATCTGTGTCCAGGTTCCCAAGCCATCCGGACTGCCTTGATACATCATTCCGTGGTCGCTGTGGCCACCCTCGGAGTACTTGTAGCTGCCGACCGCCCGAAGGTTTCCTTCACCGATCTCGGGATTGAACAACGATGTGTTCGGCCCATAAAATATCGACGTCGTCACCGTTTGCCCAGGGAAGGCAGGCGCCAGACAAATGTATCCAGAACTGTCTGTTGGGAGAACGAACCGCGATAGAGCAAGCCTTGTGGCTGCTTGCTGGAACCGGTTTCATAGGTTCCGCTGATAAGGACCGGAGCATCCTTGCCGCTATCCCGCCGGATGCCGGTTACCGCATAATCTGCAGCGAAGATGTTGTTATAAGCGATCTGTGGATTCGTCATGAAAGGCTCCTCTGATTGCGATCGACAATGACTTCGCCGGATATGTCTTGCTTGCCGGCGGTCTCTAGTTACCAAGGAACTGGATCGGCGGCGGCGGCCAGGTCTGGCTACCTGACACCTCCGGCGCCGGCGCATAAACCCTGAGAATCAAGTAGAAACTGTTCTCGGCGCTTCCAGACTGTTGAGTTGGGGTTTGCAGCCAATAAACTCCCAATGACAACTGCGGCTCTTCAGGCTGCAGCAGAATCTGGATTCCGCCCTCCGGCCGCTGAGCCTGATACTTCGGATCATGGCTGTTCACTGTGTAGTTGGTGGTGCCCGCAACGAAATCGTACGTGGCCGTATCGTACAAGGTGATCGACCAGAACCCAAAGAACTGACTGATCGCTGGAGGTAAGCTTTCATCGTTTGGAAATGTAATCGAGTAACGGCCCGCGCCCAGAGGATTGCCATTCGAATCGCTGAAGGCATTGAGATAAACGCTCTCTATCGGGTCGTTGGCCACGATGCCGCCAAGCGCCTGCACAGCGCTACGAGTGATGTAGTCCCCAACCAGGCCCGCACGGCCTGTATCGAGCGGTGGATAGGTCCACCCGTTCACCGCCTTGCCGCGGCCGACGCTCATCTTCTTTAGAAGCGCGAGCCCATCCATTGCCGCCTTTTGCAATCCACGGAGCGTGGCGGCTGACTGCCTCACGAGCTGCTGTCCGGGTCCGATACCGATGGTGGCAAAAAGATCGATCAAGGAGCGCTGCTCTATTCCCGGCGGGACGCCCGGTGGGTTGTACGTCATCGCGCGATTCATAGTGAGCCATGCTCCTCGCGTGTCGTTATAGTTGAATCCGGCTGGCACCATGGCGTGCGGCGGCGGTGATGGAGGCAGATTCTTGTCCACCCAACGGGAGAGAGGCGTCAACGTGTAGTTATTCTGGATGGCAACTGCGGCCGGGACATCGTCCTGGCTAAACACCTCGGTGCGGCCAAGCACGAAGGCGACCGGGGTGCGTGACCGCTGCAGCACGTCGAGGACGCCCTCCGGAGACTGGCCCAGCCAGCCAGGCCCGGCAATCAGATAGTTGTTTGCCTGAGTTCCAGTTGCGACGGTACCAACGTAGGCGAAATTGTCGGAATCGATGCAGGCCATTTGAATGGCATAAAACCGGTCGGTAACGGCCGGCACGCTGAGAACTAAGGGCTCCTCTGACAGGTCGAGCCAGGCGACGGAGTAGAGCGTATCCGCGTTAGGACTGCCCCCGGTGGAGTGGTTGCCGGGGGCGGCCACCTGAGGCGCGCGCCAGAATGTATTCATGGGCGCCCACGGACCCATGTGGCCCGTGATGTCGGCAACGGCTTTGCCCGCCGCGCTTGTCCAAAGCCACGCCAATTGCGATAGATAGATCCAGGGGAAGCCCCAGATATAGGCCTCAATGCCCAATGAATAGGCGTACTGTTCTTCCCAGTCCTGCCCTGGAAATGCGGCGCTAATAAGTTCGTCCAGTGTGGAAAACATCGCTGGGGCTGTGTTCGTGTTGTCGATCGGATCAGACATTTTAGAAATTCCTTCCCAGGTGACAGATCGATGGTCTCTCGAAATCTTCGGGCGGGGAAGTAATCACAGGTAACTTAGTCGATCCTGAAAAACCGACAAAACACCTATAAATCCAGATGAAAAGCGGCGTTTGTTGCACTAGAATTTCCCTGAAGGGTGTCGAAATCGAAGCATTTTTCTGGGGAAAAACGATG
>JBEKZG010000155.1:0-7706 GCA_049510095.1 Occallatibacter sp. | reverse complement strand
CTGAAGAAGACGCTCCCGGTGTGACTGCATTCCGTCAGGACCTCTATCGAATTCTTGATGATCGGAACGCTCGCGAGATTGACCATGAGCAAATCATCTCAAAGCTGGACATGAGCGGAAGGCTGTTCCGCATTCTAATTCTAAAGTCGACGCTCACCATTCCATACAGCTCCATCTTCTTGGAACTGGATTGCGGGTATTGGAATTCCGACTCTGAAACACGTTTGAGAAGCGCCCTCAAACCTGCTTAAGAACCACCCGGCACAGCACAATGAATCAATCAAAAAGCGAAACCGCCCAGGTTTTCCGGCCCTTTTTCCGGCACGACGTAATTGATGGTCGTGAGCGCGCGATCTTCAGTTCAGGCTCGGGACGCAAAACACGCAGGACCTCAAGCAGTATTTCTTCCCGCTCGCCTCCGGCTGCTGGCGCGCCTGCAAATGCTATCGCTCCATGCGCCGGAGTAGAAAAAGGGAAGAAGCCGATCGTAGTGCGCCATGATCGTCTCCACCTCAGGGCCTTACTTCCACATCTCGGTTTCTGATCGATATCCTCTTCTGGTTTTGTGGGAGAACGCGAAGAAAAAGAGGCCTTGCTAAGTCGGTTGGAGTCTGCAGTTCAGCACGGCGGCTGGTACACAAAACGGCCGATCCGTTCCGCATTACTTTAATGACTGTAGAACATCCGATGTCGAGATCTGACCAATCGACGGAGTTTCTGTCGTCAATGTCGAAACAAATGCATGATTCTAAATGGGTTATACTCTAGCTCTCGCGCCCAATTAAATAAGTGTTGACACGAGTGGTCCGACCACTGTAGATATTTGTGGGCAAACTGATGGTGGCGAATTCCGAACCCAGGAATCAGTTTGCCCTTCCGATTCGATGTGAAGAGTTCAGGCCAGCATATCGATCTCTACATCCACTCAATCAACGACACAACCAATGACTGTTTTGGAGGCTCCGATGCAATGCACGTGCTTTTGGGAACTATCAGCGGCCAGCCGCCGGTTAGCAACCTTCCTTTGTGCCGTAGTGTTCCTGTTTGCGACAAACGCGAACTCCCAAATCGCCGGAACCGGCAACATTCAGGGAACAATTGTCGATCCGTCCGGGGCAGTAATACCGAATGCGGCGGTGACGGTTACCAATACGTCAACGCAGGTGCAACATGTCACCAGAAGCGACAAGGCCGGTGTCTATGTGTTCCCGGGTCTTCCCATCGGCACGTACGACCTGAGCGCCTCCGCTGCGGGCTTTGAAACCTACGTACAAACCGGCATCGTCCTTGAAGTGGGCAGCAGCATTGCCATCAATGCCCCCCTCATCGTCGGCAAGCAGGACATAAAAGTCGAGGTCCATGCAGAGGGTCTCGCGCTGCAAACGGAGGACGTCTCGTTCAAGCAGACCGTCGACGAGCAGGACATCCAGGAAATGCCCCTCAACTCCGCTAGCCGCCAGATTACGGGCCTTCTGACCGTTTCTGGAGGTTCCGTCGCGGCCCCCGGCAATGACTTTACCGGCAGCAAGTACTCCTACCAGACCATCTCCATTTCGGTTGCCGGCGGCAATGGCAACACCACCCTCTGGCGCCTCGATGGCGGCGACAACCAGGATTACATGGGAAACGGCAATCTGCCATTCCCCTTCCCCGATGCAGTCAGCCAGTTCAGCGTGGAATCCACAGCACTCGGCGCGCAGGACGGCGAGCATACCGGCGGCATGGTCAACGTCGTTACCCGCTCGGGAACCAACGAGTATCACGGATCTGCCTTTGAGTTCATCCGCAACAACTTCATCGACGCCGTGAACTTCTATTCAACCTGCACGCCCGTCGCCCCCGCCACCAGCTGTTCGGCAAAGGACACGCTTCACCAGAATCAGTTCGGGGGCACCTTCGGTGGTCCCATTAAACGCGACAAGCTTTTTGCCTTCGCCGCCTACCAGCGCCTGAAGAACGACCAATCTCAAGCCAGCACAGAGGCCCAGGTGCCGACAGCGGCCAACCTGACAGGCGATTTTTCCACCACGGACGGCGTTCCGGGCCCCGTTGGCACGCTTCCCGCCAACGAACCCAAGGACAACCCCTGTGCGTCAAGCGGGCTGGCTCTTCAGTTATACGACCCCCTCACCGGCACTGCCCTCACCGGCAACAAGTACCCTTCTCCGCCCACATACAATGCCCAGGCGCTTGCTTTGGATAAGCACCTGCCAGTCCCGGTTTCTTCGTTCGACACGTTGGGTTGCGGGTATGTTTCTTACGCCATCCCGTCGCAGGTTTTCGACAACCAGTTTGTCACCAGGGTCGATTACACAATCAATCCGAAGAACAACCTCTATGGCCGGTACCTGCTTGACGGCTATCAGGCTCCCCCATTCTTTTTCCCGAACAATATCCTGGTGACCACCCAATCGGGAAACATTGAGCGCACGCAGTCCTTCACGCTCGGTGAGGCGTATGCCATCTCTCCCAACCTCGTAAACGCGGCTCACGCCACCATTCTGCGGCGCGTTAACAATCGCGGATACGCTGCCAACGACATCAACGCGACAGCTCTCGGCGTCGATCTCTACCAGGCGGTGCCCAACGGCTTGTATCTGACTAATGGGAAATTCACCATGGGTGGCGGTACAAACTCTGTCTCCCATTTCAACGACAATACCCTCGCCCTTGACGATGACGTAACCTGGGTGCGCGGCAAGCATCAGATGATCTTCGGTGGAGAGTGGGTCCAGAACGAACTCAACATCGGCAATGCCTACGAGAGTAACGGTGTCTTCACCTTCGCCAGTACCTACAGCGGCAACGGACCGGGCGGTGGAAGCAAGGTGGGCGACCAGTCCCTCGACTTCCTCATGGGCACCATGAGCGCCTTCCAGCAGAGCAAGGAGCAACAGAACGCCCTCCGCGGACCGATTCCCAGCTTGTACGGTCAGGACACCTTCCACGCCTCCAGGAGGCTCACCCTGATTGCCGGTCTGCGCTGGGGACCCAATTTCATGCCCACGGATTACTTCAACCGCGGCAGCGTCTTCAACATGGCTAACTTCTTGTCCAACACGGTAAGCACTGTCTATCCCAATGCTCCGGCCGGCGTACTGTTCTACGGCGATCAGGGCGTTCCCAGGGCTTTCACTAAGAACTCGCCGTGGCAGTTCTCCCCCAACCTCGGGGTATCGTTCGATCCGATTGGCGACGGGAAGACGGTAATCCGCGCGGGCGCCGAACTGGCGTACGACAAGCCCAACTTCTTCAGTGGCCAGCGCGTCCAGCAGAATCCGCCCTATGCCACTGCCATCAGCAACCTGCAAACCTCGTCCACTGGCCCGCTGAGCTTCAGCGCTCCGTGGTCCGTCGGCTCCATCACCACAAGCCCCTTTCCACAGCCCGAAATTCCAGGGCCCTCGGCGCCGTTCTTCGCTCAATCCCAGTACATCTTCCTTCCCAGCCAATTCCACGCGGCCTACACCATCCAGTGGACACTGAGCGTGCAGCATGACTTCAGCCACGGCTGGCAGGCTCAACTCGACTACATCGGAAATGGCACCCGGCACGATCCCATTGGCATCCCGCTGGACGATGCCGTTTATATCCCCGGAGAGTGGGGTGCGGGCGGCACTGGCTGCACAGGCATTGTTACCACAGGCCCAGCTGCGGTGAAGCCCGGCGCAGCCGGAACAAACTGCTCTACAACCAAGAACTATTCTTCGCGCTTCGCCCTCACCATCGCCAATCCTCTTCAGGGCAATCAGTTCGCCGGCGATGGCGCCAATACCAATCTTGTCGCGGATTCCGCCACCGGCAGCTACAACGGCCTGGTGGCTTCCCTCAACCATCGCCTTTCGTCCACCTTTAGCCTGCTGGCCAACTGGACCTGGTCGAAGTGCCTGGACGAAGAGGACGGTCAGGGTGACCTCTCCGGCGTCTCGGTCGAGAATCCCGCCAACATCCGGTTCGATTACGGTCCCTGCGGCTTCGATTACCGGCACGTCATCAACACCGTCATCGTAGCCAAGAGCAATTTCAGCCGGTTCAACCGCGTTGAAAAGCTCTTTATCAACAATTGGGAGATCGCCCCGCTGATGCACATCCAAAGCGGCGCACCGGTCAACGTGACCGCGGGGGCCGATAACTCTCTTACCGACAACAACGAGGATCGCCCCAACCTGCTCCCTGGGGTCAACCCCTATGCCAAGGTAAAGTTCAATCGCGCCACCGGCGAGGCCAACCGCGAGTACCTCAACCCCGCGGCCTTCGCCGAGATATGCCCCGGCAACGTCACCCAGGGCTGCGCAGCGGCTGGAACCTACGGAAACATCGGCAAGAACGCCTTTCGCGGGACTCCGTCGCTGCAACTCGATTCCCAAGTCTCCCGGATATTTCCAATTCACGAAAGATACAACCTCGATCTGCGTCTTGAAGCCTTCAACGTGTTGAACCATCCGAATTTTGGCGCTCCGAACGCATCGGTTGCGTCGACTTCGTTTGGACAGATCTCTTCGCAATCCAACGCCGCCAGAGTCTTTCAGGGAGCCATCAAGTTCTCCTTCTAGGCTTCTGTCTTGCTCGTCTAACCGGCCATCTCGCCCGCCGCAACTATTTGCGGGCGAGATGACAAATTGACATCGGCAACGTTCCTCGAATCCTCTGCGCTACAGGACTCGCTTTAGCAATTCGGAAGTGAACATCATTACACTTGACGATTGATTCCCCTTGGCCGGACCATGTTCATTCGGCGGCGGGTGAAGATTTCATCGCCTGAAAACCAGTCCCAAGGAGAATCCAAGCCATGGCCCTGATCGAAAACAATCGTAGAGATTTTTTGAAGACCGGCAGCGCGGCGTTGGCTGCGACCGCAATCTCATGGCCTGCCTCCAGTTACGCACAGATCCTGGGCGCCAACGACCGCGTCCGCGTAGGCGTTGTCGGCTGCGGAGACCGCATGAAGCAGGCCTTGATTCCCGCTTTTTTGCAAAACTCCAAAGACATGAATTTCCAGTTCGTCGCCGTCAGCGATATCTGGAATCGCCGGCGCGAAGAGGGCGCCGCCTACATCCAGAAACTCAGTGGCAGCCCAGTCGATCCAGTCCGCAACAACGATGAACTCTATGCTCGAAAAGATGTTGATGCGGTTCTTGTTGCAACCGCCGATTTTCAGCACGCGCTGCACGGCGTTGAGGCCGTAAACGCCGGTCGCGACGCCTATGTTGAGAAGCCCACCGCGCATACCATGGAAGATGCCCGCAAGTTCCGCGCAGCCGTCCATGAGACCGGCAAGATCGTGCAGGTCGGGACGCAGCGCCGCTCGACACCCAGTTATCAAAAGGCCGCCGAATATATCAAATCCGGCGCCTTCGGCGACATCGTCATGGTTGAGATGACTTGGAACGTCAACCAACCCGGCCGCTGGCGCCGCCCTGACGTTGTGCCTCTCCTTAAAGAGGAAGACACCGACTGGAAGCGCTATCTCCTCAACCACCCCATGGTGCCGTTCGATGCCCGAAAGTATCTCGAGTTCCGCCTCTTCTGGCCTTACTCCTCCGGCATTCCCGACCAGTGGCTCGTTCACCAGATCGACACTGTCCATTGGTTCACCGGCCTGCCGCATCCCCGCAGCGTGGTCGCTAACGGAGGTATCTATCTATGGAAGGATGGCCGTGAGAATTGGGACACGATGACCGCGGTCTTCGATTACGGCCCTCTCGACGATCTCAGCAAAGGCTTTCAGGTTCAGTATTCCTCGCGCTTCACGAACTCGGCAGGTGGCGTCAAGGAACTCTACTACTCCAACGGCGGCATGATCGACATGGATAAACAAACGGTAACGTCAACGGGAGGCCTCAGTGCCCGCTCAGCCGCTGAAATGGGAATGAAGCCGAACCTGTTGAATAGCTTTTCTCTCGTAGAGAAGGCAGAGTCCGTCTCAACCGATGCCGACACGCACAGCGACCCACAGACTTCGGCCAACATGCGCAACTGGATGGAATGTGTTCGTTCACGCAAAACACCCAATGCCTCCATCGAAGCCGGCTACAGCCACTCCATTGCTCTTTGCATGAATGTTGCCGCCATCCAGACCGGCCAGAAAGTTACCTTCGACGATAAAACTCAGCAAGTCATAGCAGGGGGCAAAGTCTATGCGTAGCCTGATCGCGCTGGCAGCAATCTTCACATTCTCCGCGAGTGCGCTTGCAGCCGCCAAGGGCGTCCAGGTTGTCGCAGATGAAGCGCACCGGCGTGTCGATATCACCATCGACGGCGCCCCCTTTACTTCGTATATGTGGCCCACATCGCTCAAAAAGCCGGTTCTCTATCCCTTGATCGATGACGAAGGTATCACGGTCACACGCGGCTACCCGCTTGACCCCAGGCCCGGCGAACGCGTCGACCATCCGCACCATGCCGGTCTGTGGTTCAATTACGGAAATGTCAATGGCTTCGACTTCTGGAATAACTCCGACGCAATCAAGCCGGAAAACCGATCGAAGATGGGCACCATTCTTCAAACCAAAATCGTGTCCACAAAAAGTGGAACCGATCGCGGTGAGTTAGTCGTCGAGTCGGTCTGGGTGACAGGCGACAACAAACAGATTCTCGATCAAACCACACGCTATATCTTTACGCGCCGCAATCATACCCGAGCTATCGATGAGTTAGTTACTCTCAAGGCCCTGGACCGTGCCGTATTCAATGACGACAAGGAAGGCCTGCTCGGGATGCGGGTCGCCCGCTGGCTTGAATCGCCCGATGAAAAGGGTGGCATCTTCATGGATGCCAATGGAACTCCCACCAAGGTCGATGCCACGCCACCTGATCCCTCCGGCTCAAATCCGGCCACCGGTGTGTATACCACGAGCGAAGCGGTTCAGGGCTCGGCAGTCTGGGGAACTCGCGGACGATGGTGTGCTCTCACCGGCAACAATGCCGGTCACACCGTCACCATCGCCATCGTCGATCACCCAAGGAACCCGGATTTTCCAACATACTGGCATGCCCGCGGCTATGGACTTTTTGCCGCTAATCCGCTTGGCCGGCACATCTTCAAACCCGAGGAGCCTGAGCTCAACTTCACGCTCAATAAGGGCCAGAGTGCAACTTTTCGCTATCGCGTTCTTCTTATATCCGGGAAGCCTTCAACCAGCGATCTGAACAACGAAGCAGATCGGTTCGCCGCGGAGTATTCCGTCGAGTGATGAATCGACAACGGAAGAAGCTGGCCCAATTGACGATGACCAAATCGCATTTCCAAAGTGACGCAAGCCATCGGCATCAAGGAGAAAAACCAAGTCTCATCGCCTCGGTAGTCTGAATATATGCGGACGATTGCTCAAATCATGGCCTCGCCCCGGCAGCGCTGCATTCACGAAGAGTGTGTCGAGGAAACTGAAAGTCCCATACGCTCCATGCACATGTCCAAAGACATGGAGCATCGGCCTTACCCGGCGCACAGCGGCGACAAGCTGCTGGCATCCCGAGTGGTAGTCGGAATCGGAAGCCTGGTCAAGGATGCCAAAGGGCGGCCCATGGGTGACAAGAATGTAGGTATCGGCAGGGATTTGCGAGTATAGTTCCGCTCGATCTCGCTCCGACCCCGAACGCTTCTCCAAACAGCGGAGTTCCTGGCGAGCCCCAAATTTTCAAACCCATGATTTCTACGCTTTGGTTGATCGGCAGCGTGGCGTTCGAGATCGGTTGACGCCGGGAAA
>JBEKZG010000154.1:0-7723 GCA_049510095.1 Occallatibacter sp. | reverse complement strand
GATCAAGTCTCGAAGTTCATTTAACGCGTCCCTCAGTGGCTAAAGCCACGTTGATTTTGCAGGTTTTGCGGCACGACTAAAGTCGAGCCCTTTCAAAACATCGACTTGTTCAGAGGTTCCCTCATTTCCAATGCCTCAAGTTCATCCGCCAGAAACCTGCCCGGATGGATCGGATCGCGGGCCATGTTCTCCACCTCACTAATGGTAGTCAATAATCTCAATACCACGTCAAGTAAGGCAAGTAACCGTAAGACCCCGCCCGCGCTTGCGATAATCTCATCAGTCACAACCCGAGGCCCAGCCGCAATGTCCGACCAAACACCCCTCCACTCCCTTCACGTAATCGACCTCATCTGCAAAAAACGCGACGGCCTCGCCCTTGACCAACGCGAAATCGCCTTCCTCGTCTCCGGCGCAGCCTCAGAATCGATTCCCCTCGAACAGCTCTCCGCCTGGCTAATGGCCGCCTGGCTCAACGGCCTCTCCCTCGACGAAACCCGCGCCCTCACCCTCGCCATGCGCGACTCCGGCGATAAGTTCTCCCCCGCCCGCCTCAAAAAAGTAGCAGTCGACAAGCACTCCACCGGCGGCGTCGGCGAC
This sequence comes from Occallatibacter sp., assembly GCA_049510095.1. Classification (GTDB taxonomy): domain Bacteria; phylum Acidobacteriota; class Terriglobia; order Terriglobales; family Acidobacteriaceae; genus Telmatobacter. The sequence continues at coordinate 7,123 of JBEKZG010000154.1, read as the reverse complement.
AAGACCAGCTTCCTCATCGCGCCCATCGCCGCCGCCTGCGGCCTCGCCGTCCCCATGATCAGCGGCCGCGCCCTCGGCCACACCGGCGGCACATTGGATAAGCTCGAATCCATCCCCGGTTACCGCACCGCCCTTGCACTGTCCGAATTTGAGACAGTCCTCCAACACTGCGGCGCATCCATCGTCAGCCAGACCCCCACCCTGGTCCCCGCCGACCGCGTCCTCTACGCCCTCCGCGACCGCACCGCCACCGTCGAAAACGCAAGCCTGATCTGCGCCTCCATCCTCAGCAAGAAACTCGCCGCCGGCCTCGACGCCCTCGTCCTCGACGTAAAAACCGGCTCCGGCGCATTTCTTCGCAACCAATCGGACTCCGAGTACCTGGCCGCCCTGATGGTCGCCACCGCCGAAGCCGCCGGAACCCGCACCGTGGCCCTCCTCACCGACATGGACCAGCCGTTGGGCTACGCCGCAGGCAATTGGATCGAGCTAGTCGAGTCCGTAGAACTTCTCCGCGGCCAGCGCCCTCCGGAAAGCGAAGACCTCCGCGAACTTTCCCTCATCCTCGCCGGCTGGATGATCCATCTAGGCGGTAAATCCGCCACGCCTGAACAGGGCCATCAACTCGCCGAAGCCGCCCTCGAAGATGGTTCCGCCCTCGGAGTATTTTTCAAGATGATTGAGGCCCAGAGTGGCGACATAAGCGTCTTCGATCAAATGGATATCGGCCCGGCGCGAATGGGCGGTTCAACAAGGTTCTTCCAGCCTGGCGCGACCGATGCTCTATCGGCCTGGCAATCCGGCTACATCTCTACAATGGACACCACCAAAATCGGCTGGGCCGTCCAACGCACCGGCGCAGGCCGCGAAAAAGCCGGCGAGCCAGTAGACCCTCACGCCGGCATCCTCTTCCACGCCCGCCGCGGCGCAAAAGTCGAGCATGGCCAGCCCATAGCCACCCTCTACGCCACCACCGCCGAGATGCTCCCCGAACCCCTCGATCTCTTGCAACAATCCATCACCATCTCCCAAACCCCGCCAGACGCAGTACCGCTAGTCAGCCGCATCCTCACCCGGGAATCAGCCGAGACCTACCTGCAAAATGCTGTAAGGTAATCGAATAAGAAACAGCTTTCAGTGCTCAGTCGCAAATTGTCAGGAATTCGTGCGGCACCCTGAACCCTGACGCCTGATCCCTGACCCCTGTTTTCGTGGAGCGAAAACAATGGATCGATTCACCGGCATACTAGGCATTCTCGCCGTGCTCGCCGCCGCTTGGCTGGGTTCCACCAATCGCAGTCACATCCGCTGGCGCACCGTCGCCTGGGGACTCGGCCTCCAAGTCACCTTCGCCTTCCTCGTCCTGCGTTTCGACTACGGACAGCGCTCCATGACCTGGGCTGGCGGCGTCGTCAACAACATGCTCTCCGCCACCTTCGCCGGAACCCGCGTCCTCTTCGGCGAACTCGGCCTTCCCAACGCCGGCGCATTCGGCAAAGCCATCGCCCCCAGTTCCGGCGCCATCTTCGCCTTCCAGGTCCTGCCCACCATCATCTTCATCTCCGCTTTCTTCGCCGTCCTCTACCACATCGGCCTCATGCAGATCGTCATCCGCGCCATGGCTTGGATCATGCTCAAAACCATGCGCATCTCCGGCGCCGAATCCATGAACGTCGCCGCCTCCATCTTCATGGGCCAGACTGAAGCGCCTCTGACCATCCGCCCGTTCCTGAAAGGCGCAACCCGCTCCGAGCTCATGACCATCATGACCAGCGGCATGGCTCACGTCTCCGGCGGCATCATGGCCATGTACATCTCCCAGGGCGTCGAAGCGCGGCACCTCCTCTCCGCCGTCATCATGACCTCGCCCGGCACCATACTAATCTCCAAAATGTTAGTGCCAGAAACCGAAGTCCCCGCCACCGAAGGCAAAGTAGTAATCCCCAAAGACGAGTTACACCAGGATGAGAACCTGATCGGAGCCATCGCCCGCGGCACCATCGACGGCGGCAAGCTAGCCATGAACGTCGGCATCATGCTCATCAGCTTCCTCGCCCTAGTAGCATTACTGGACAGCCTGCTCCTCTGGATCCACGGCAGCGTCCCCTGGGTTCCCGGCTCTCTCGGCCAAATCCTCGGCTACCTCCTCTGGCCTGTAGCCTGGGTCATCGGCGTTCCCTCGCACGACTGCATGGCCATCGCCAACTTACTCGGCACCCGCATGGCGCTTAACGAAGTCATCGCCTACATTGCCCTCGGCGCGCAAAAAGCCACGCTTGATCCGCGCTCCTTCACCATAGCCACCTTCGCCTTATGCGGCTTCGCCAACTTGGGTTCAATAGGCATGCAGATAGGCGGCATAGGCGCATTAGTCCCGGAAAGAAGAAACGACTTAGCCAAGTTAGGCGTAAGAGCCATGCTAGCCGGCACCATGGCCAACTTAATCTCAGCCTCCATAGCCGGCATGTTCCTCGGGTGAGATGGCTTCGACAGATCGGATGATAGGAATGGTAGACTATGCCAAACTCAATCAATCGAGGAGGCCGCGTTTTGAAACTGGCAGAGGCATTGGCCGAGCGAAGCGATTGTCAAAACCGAATTGAGGACCTCAAGAAGCGGATGGTGCGATCCGCGCGGGTACAAGAGGGTGAAAAGCCGGCAGAAGACGCCACCGAACTCATGAGCGAGGCGGAGCGGTTGTTCGCACGTCTGCTTGAATTGATAAGCGCAATTAACCGCACGAACGCAAAAACAGCTTTCGACAACGAGCGGTCTATCTCCGATGCCATTGCAAGACGGGATATCACCGCAAAGAAGCGAGACTTCCTCTCCGGCATCGCAGATGCTGCCAGTACGCGGCAGGATCGCTATTCCAAGTCGGAGGTGAAGTTCGTAGCCACGCTATCAGTAGCGCAGTTGCAGAAACAAGTCGATCAACTGTCTAAGGATTTTCGCGAGCTGGACACAAGGCTCCAGGAACTGAACTGGCTGACAGAATTGGTGTGAGGAAGTTGGTAGTCCTCTTGTAGCGGCGAGCACAAGCCCCGCCGGGGGCCAAACCGGCACGCTGCCTAACCGGCAGCTCATGGCGATCCTGATGGGCCAGGGTCAGCGGGTTCGAATCCCGCGTATTACAGCGTATGCCCCGTACGGTCACAACCGTATTGTGCACATTTACTGTTCACTACCATGTGCTGGGCTGCAAGTCGGCGAGGGTGGGCTCGGGGAAACCACACCAATTCAAATTGGCAAAATGGCGGGTGCCCCCGGTCTCGATTCTGAGACCGGGGAATCAGAAGCCCCATCACCGCCCCGCCCAAAACCGCTCCAACAACTCCTCCAGCACCTGCGCCCGACACCGGAAGTTACTCGTCTTCAGCCGCTCAACGGCATACCGAATATCGATCCGGCCCTCTTCCGCCGCCAGCGGAAAATCCCAAGTCTGCCGGTAATACCGAGCCCCCTTGCAATCGCAGCGCGCAACGCCTTGCGGTCGTCTACGAGCGGCAGAGCCGCATGGATGAATTCCTTGGTTTTTTCACCTATTGAACCTAACTTTCTATGGTCACAGCAGCTGATTGTTCGGGCAATTCTATGGATGCGCATCCGATCTTGCATATACATCTGAGCAAGCGTCTATCGATTTACCATTAACCTTCCAAGCCAACGATTTCCCATGCCCATTCCGGCTATACCTGTCCTTTGCACTACACTCTACCCAAAGCTGATTTCCTTGGAAGGATCCGCCCCGTTGAGAATCGTTACCCCGTTCGCCCTGGCCGCCATCGCGTTTACGCTCCTCATACCCGCCGCGCCCGCCCGCTCGCAGGCCGCCCCTTCCCCAGCCTCCGTCGAGGCTAACCGCAAGCAGCTCAATGAGTTATTCAACGACTACTGGGAAGACAACCTCAAGCACAATCCCGAGTTCGCCTCCACCATCGGCGACAAGCGCTACAACGACCAGATCTCCGACTACTCCGTGAAGGCCTTCAACGACACTCTTGCCCGCGAGCAGAACTTCCTCATGCGCCTCGCCGCCATCGACGACTCCGGCCTGACAGACCAGGAAAAAATCAGCCGCGAACTGCTCCTCCGCCGATTCGCCGAAGATGCTGAATCCGCGGAGTTTAAGGAATGGGAGATGCCCGTCAACCAGCGCGAAGGCATCTACATCGCCTATCCCCAACTCGTGGCTTCCCTGAGCTTCACCACCGTCAAGGACTACGATGACTGGATCGCTCGCCTCCACGCCATTCCGCATGCCTTTGACCAGGTCACCGCCAATATGTCCATCGGCATGGAAGATCGCCGCGTCCCGCCCAAGTACCTGCTGCAAAAGACGTTGGATCAGGTCAAAGCCTTGGCCGCGCAAAAGCCGGAAGACTCGCCGCTGGCGCTGCCACTCAAAAAGTTCCCCGCCTCCATCAAGCCCGCCGAGCAGGAGCGCATCAAGGCTGAAATGCTCGACACCATTGCCAAAGAAGTCATGCCCGCGTACATGCGGTTTGGGCGTTTCCTTGAAGTAACTTACGTTCCCGCCGGCCGCGACGAATCCGGCATTTCAGCGCTCCCCGACGGCGCAAAATACTACGCCTTCCGTATCCGCCACATCACCTCCACCAACCTCACCGCCGAGCAGATTCACCAGATCGGCCTGGACGAAGTGAAGAAGGACGAAGCCGAAATGCTGGTCATCGCGCAAAAGCTTGGTTTTGTTAGCCTTGCCAGCTTCCGCGCCAGCCTCAAGGCTAACCCAAAGCTCAAAGCAACCTCGCGCGATGCCCTGCTCGACGCCTATCGCGGCTATCTCACGCCCATGCAGGCCCGCCTGCCGCAGCTCTTCGGCACTCTGCCTAAGGCCAAATTTGAAGTGGTCCCCATCCCCGATTACCTTGAGAAAACCGCCGCGCCCGCGTATTACGAATCAGGCTCGACCGATGGCTCGCGCCCTGGTCGCCTCTTCATCGATACCTACAACGCCACGGACCGCAACTTATACAGCGTAGAGGACATCGCCTACCACGAGGGCCTTCCCGGCCATCACCTGCAAATCTCCATCGCGCAGGAGCTCACCGGCATCCCCGCCTTCCGCAAATACCAGCACTACACCGCTTACACCGAGGGCTGGGGCCTCTACTCTGAGCGCCTCGGCAAAGACGTAGGCCTGTATCAGGACCCCTACTCCGACTATGGCCGCTTGGAGGGTGACATCTGGCGGGCGATACGGTTGGTGGTGGACACCGGCGTTCACTCGCAGCACTGGACCCGCGACCAGATGGTCCAATATTTCCACGACCACTCCAACATTGATGACACCAGCATTCAGTCTGAGGTCGACCGGTACATCGGCTGGCCTGGCCAAGCGCTGGCTTACAAGATCGGGCAGTTGAAAATACTGGAGTTACGCGACCGCGCCAAAGCGGCGCTGGGTGACACGTTCGATCTCCGCGCCTTTCACGACCAGGTTGTCGACTCCGGCGCTCTGCCGTTGGACGTGCTGAGCGACCGCATCGATGCCTGGATTGCCAGCCGGAAGGCGGCGCGGTGAAGCAGTGACGAATTGAAAAAGTAAATTAGTCAAGAAGGGAAAAACTGAATTGGGCGATCATGTGCGAAAAAAAGACGGAGCCCCGCTTATCGAGGCTCCGTAAACGCCCTTTCGGAGCTGATTATTTGGTACTTAGGCGAAGGTACCCCAGGACAAGAAGCGCGTTCAATATCACCATAGGGGCAAGTGTGTACAGCTTTCGAGCCAGAACACTGCCCCAAGGCACGAGGGACGCATTCAAAGCTCCCGATGCGAGTATTCTTAGAGGTTGCACACAACCACACATCCAAACACAAGGAACGACATGTCTGACATCGCCGTCGAACCCTCTGCAATACCCGCTCAACTGCCCAACGTCCGCGTCGCCGTGCTGGGAGCCGGCAAAATGGGCGGCATCCTCCTCCAGGCATTCCTCAAGCAGAACCTCTTTGCCGCCGACCAGATTCACTCGACCGTGGGACACATGGAAAAGGCCATCGCCCTCAGCGTTCAGTGGGGCGTGGACGTGAGCACCGACAACCTTGAGGCCGCCAGCCAGTCCGACCTGATCCTGATTGGCGTCAAGCCCTTCCAGGTGCCTGATTTGATTGCGGAAATTCGCCCCGCGCTCACCACCAACAAGACGATTGTCTCGTTTGCGGCCTCGGTCAAGACGCGCGCCATTGAGGAAGCCGCGGGCATCGACATTGCCGTGATCCGCGCCATGCCCAACACGCCCTCGGCCCTCGGCGCCGGAGCGGCCGGATTGTGCCGCGGGCGCTTCGTTTCCCCTGCGCAGATGGAGCTGGCGCAGCGCATTTTTGAAACCGTGGGCCGCGCCGTCGTGGTGGACGAAAAGCACATGGACGCCGTCACTGGCCTTTCGGCTTCGGGCCCAGCATACATTTATATCGTCATCGAAGCGCTGGCCGAGGCGGGCGTCAAGGTGGGCCTGCCCCGCGATGTGGCCACGCAATTGGCCGCGCAAACCGTCTTCGGAGCAGGCAAAATGGTGCTCGAAACCGGCTACCACCCCGCGCTTCTAAAAGACGCGGTTACTACCCCTGCAGGGTGCACTGTCGACGGAATTCTGGAACTGGAAGAAGGCGGCCTCCGCGTAACGCTAATCAAAGCAGTAATGCGCGCCACTGAACGCGCTAAGCAGCTGGCCGCCGGATAATGAGTCAGGCGCGGCGAAGTTGCGATATGCTGGGTGGCAGCTTTGGGGCACACGGTGCGTACACTCCGAATCCTCCTCGTTCTCGCCGTTTCTGGCGCTTTCCTTCAGGCGAGCGACCTGTCCAAGCTCAAGCACTCCTGTGGCAGTCTGGTGACCGAGCAGGGTCTGGGCTTTGGCGGTGAAACTGTTGTTACCTACAGCCCGCCGGCGGAAACGCATACCACTATAAGCTTCGATGGCGATGGGAAATATCAGGACGCTAGCGATGCGATAGCGGGGGCACAGGTGCAAAAGGCATGCGAGGCTGCAGCAATGCTCCGCGCGAAAAAGGATGTCGCCCCGCACTTCGACGCCCAGCCAGCACCGGCAGTGGTATCCACCGTCACGCCTGCGGTAATTCAGTCATCTCCCAATAG
>JBEKZG010000153.1:0-7808 GCA_049510095.1 Occallatibacter sp. | reverse complement strand
GCGACCGGTTTACTGACTGATACGGGTCGGCCAGTTCGACGAACGATACACCGAGTGCGGTGGCGTCGAGTCCTGTGATCGTGTCGCTACGGCCCTCGGCCGGGATTCCGCGGGCAATATAGGGCACCGCCCATTCACCTGAGAAGCCCTGCGGAGAGACGGTGCGCTTCACCGGCAGGAAGCCGCCATCGAAGCTCGGATTAGGCCAGTCACCTTCCAGATTCAGGTGCGTGTCTCTGCCGTATGCGAGGATAGCGATCCGTTGCGCTCCGGAGAAGCGCATCGTGGTGCTCACCTGGAACTTTGCTTTGGGCTGGGCGAGTTTCCAAACCATCACGCCAAATAGTGTGAGCGGTGTTCGCTGGTTCTGATTGCCGTACCGATCCAGCGAGAGACCGTTGATGTTATTCGCCGGAACAAACGTCTCACTTTTCCCGTCCGCGGTGAGCATGCAATCGCTCAATGCGCCGCGGGCATCCGTGGCCCCTACGACAAGCTCGGCTTGGCTCCAGTCGAGCACGGCGCCGGTCGGAGCAGCCGCGGGCACGGTTGTAAGGTCGAAAGCGGCGTCTAATCGAAGGTCAGCCTGGAATACCGGAACCTTGAAGAGCGAACGATGCCGCTCCTCGGCACGTGTTCTGACGGTGGCGCCTCCCTGTACTGGAAAAACCAGATAGGTGCCATGCTCCTCTACGCTGCCCTTCGTCAGCGCGGGTACTGTGTAAGGAATTGCGAGCGTCGGTCCGAGGAAAGTTTGCTGACCTCCTACGTCGTTGCTTATCTCTTTGATGACGTCCGATGCTCGAGTGGTCCTCTCTTCAACCAGTCCGCCAACAAAGAACGAGGGGATGGTCATCAGCAGAGCCAGCACGCAGACTATGATAAGTTTTACACCCATTGACCGGGATTTGGTTCTGGCCTGCAAGCCTGATTGCATCAACGAAAAATCACTCACCTGTCCTCCTCCTTCGAGTGTCTTACTTTGCAGTGCAAAGTAAGACAGCAAAATTTTTTTTCACGCCTTCGATGGCGTTAATCCATGTACCTTTCCGGTCGCGTTCCCCTCGTTCGCCCCCTTCGCCGCGTCGCGCACCACCTGCTCAAGCGTGGTGAGGTATTCAAGGTAGCGCGCGCGCCCCGAAGCCGTAATGCGGCAAACCGTCAGCGGGCGGTTGCGATCGGTCGTCTTCACAATCTCCACCATCTTTCCCTGCTCCAGCACGCGCAGATGCCGGTTCAAATTCCCGTCGGTCAGAGCGCAAAGCTGCTTCAGGTCGCTGAAAGCCAGTCCCTTCGGATTGGTGATCAGCGAAGTCAATACGCTAAGCCGCGCGCGCTCGTGAATCACCCGATCCAGGCCTTCATACGCAAAGCGCCCCTCGCTGCTGGAAGTCTTAGGCTTCATCTTTGTCCTCCTTCGCTGCGCTCTCCCTCGCCCGGAACAGCAGTATCCCAGCCAACTGCATCTGCCCCGCTCCAAACGGAATTCCCATAGCCCATGGAGACAGCGCGCGGCTGTCCCCCATCGCAATGCAACTCAGCCCCGTCACCAGGTACCAAATGCCGACTAAGGCGACCGAGCGCGGCAGAAATCTGCTCGAGGAAAACACACCCAGGCTGAAGATCACCTGCCACAATCCAGGGAGCATCCAAGCGTCGCCGGGAACATAACGCACGAGCACAAGAGTCAGCAGGCCGCCCACTCCGACCGCCGGCAGAAATTGTTCCACCGCCATGCGGATCATCTCGTCCGCCATGCCCGAATGAATGCGTTGGGTGCGCGCATACATCTCGGTCCCAATCGCGCACGCCGAGAACGCGGCCGTCCAGATCCAGATGCTCAGATACGCCGCAAGATGATTCTCCGGATTGGGCACATCCAGCCACTGCACGCCGGCTGCTGCCAGCGCCAAAAGACCCGTGCCAGCCAGCGTCATGGGCCCGTAGCCCCGAAATTCGGTAGCATGGGCCACCTGCCTGCGGATGCTGCTGATGTCGCCAAGCGCTTTATGAAGATCGTTCATAGGCATTCACTTTGTAATACAAAGTAAAACGATCGATGAGGTTTGTCAACTGTGTAATTTTCCCGGCGATGGCAAAAGCATCCTTTGCGCGTGTCAAGGCTTAGCGAGGCTCTGGCCAGGCACCCCCGCGCGAATTACATCGACGGGTAACTCCAAAGCGCCAATGTGGTCGCTCGCCACGTCATGCACGCCAACGCGCAGAAAATAATTTCCCTTCACCGGAACGGCGATCTCTTGTTGTGCCGAAAGCCCGCTCGCCAGCAACTTGCGGTAGCGCTCCTCGTTCACATTCAGAACCGCGGTGGTCAGCAGCGAGTTCACCCTGGTCCCGATCTGGTCGTACACCAGCGTGACAAACTCAACCCGCCCCTGTCGCATGCCATTCGCCCCTCGCGTCAGGCGAAACGCGCGGGCGTCGGCTTTGATCTTCACGGTGTATGTTCGGAATGGCTTGCACTTGTAGTCCGCTTCAAGATAGTTGTCCTGCGGTAAGGGTGCCTTGCGCTTCAGCTTCTCAACCTTGTCGTCCTCAGCCACGCTTGCGGTAAAAACGACCTCGGTCGGCGCAATCGCGCCCAGTTGCATTGAAGCTTCAAACCCGCCTCTGGGATGTTTCACCAGGACACCGGCGTTCTCCGGGGTTGCAGGCGGAGCCGTCGCAGGCGCCGAATCCTCGTCTGCGGAATCCTCCTCGCTGAACGGATTGCTCGCGTTGCCCGCATTGCGGGCCTTCCTTTTTTGAATGGCGGCAAGCCGGCGCTGCTCCTGTTTCGCGTGGTCCACCGCGTAGTAGCCCTGCCGGTGCCGCACACTTAGCCCTGGCCGGTCGACGGCAATTTTGACATGCCGGAACTCCCCATCCCAGTCCTGGTTGGTTGTCGCGTAGGCCAGGGAGTAATAGTTCGAGCCGTTGCTCACGATCTGGGCAATCACTTGTTTGAATCCGTTGTTATTGAAATACGCCTTGCCCCCGGTTGCCTCGGCTACGTGCTCGAAATCCAGGTCGATGCCGCCTAGGCTCTCCGGATTCACCTGCAAGCCGCGTGCATCCACGGGATACACGGCCACGCGGCTCACTGAAAGCACGTCTCTCAAATCCCCCGGATCGCTTCCTTCGAACCCTCCCATTACATCGAAATCGTCCTTGAATGGATTGCCGATGCCGGTAATGAATGTCTGTTGCGGAGACTCGCCGGTGAACCAGATGAGATTCTTGCGTCCCGGAACACCGGCAAGATATCGTCCGATCATGCGCAGTGCCCCGCGCAGCAAATCGCGATTCGATGGGATGTGCTCGTTGATGAATCCGGCATTCGGCCGTCGCATCGACGGCATATCCCGTTTGCTGATCGCCGCTGCCAGCAGTACCCGCGGATCGGAAGAGAATTCCTGGATCAGGCGTAATTCGGTATCGAGCTGGAAGATCGCAATCGGTGTCCCCGGCTGCATGTTTTTGAGGTACTCAATGAGTTGCTGCCGCAATTCCATCTGGTCGTCCAGGGGTGTGCCCAGCGCATCCAGCAGAATGATGGTGGAAACATTTGTATTCGCCTGGGGCGTGAAATTGGTGAATGTGTTTGGTGGCAGTGCCGGTCCGGCTTTCAGCCGTGCCAATTCTTCCGCGCTCATCGGGTGGTGTTCTTCAAGGCTCCTGATCTGTTGCGGCTCGCCCTCCTCGGTCACCGCAAAGTCGGAATGCTTCAGCCCGGTGACCGGATGCCCTGCGGAATCGGTCACCACCACATCCAGCAGAACTTCGTGAGTTGTAATTGAGAGCGTGGGCGACTGCTGAGCTGGATCGTTTGCCGCAGGCGCGGGCTGCTGCGCCAATGCCCCCGCTCCCGCGAAGACCAGCAAGACTGCAAAACCGCAAAGAGCGATGCCAAGCCTGTCTCCAACCCTGAAATCGGTTGCCAACATATCGAGTCTCCAGGAAACCCCATTATGCCACTTACATTGGACCTGCAACTTTCCCTGAGGTTACGCTGTAAACTCTGGCACATGGTCAGTTGGTATGGTTTCTGGCGCCTTCCCTGACCTTGGCTGCTGATGGAGTGTCCGCCCATGAAAGCCCCTTCATCCATCCAGACCGCCCGCTTGCAACTCCGCAAGTCAGTCCTCGTCGCGATGCTCTGTATCGCCGCGATATTGGTCGTCCACGCACAGGCTTTCAACCTTCAAAAGATGGGACCGGATGTCACGGTACAGGTTCGCGCGGAAACCACCGGCGAGGCCACCATCAGCGCCTGGTCCGCGAATCGCGACGCCGAATTTGCGCCCGGCCTCGCCGGAGTCGTGCATTGCCAGGGAGGCGTCAAACCCGACCCCTACGGAACCATCGCCCTCCGCTGTTTGAACGCCCTTCCCCGCAACGGTCTCGCGCTCGAGGGGGTCGTTGACCTCGCACCCATCGCGCGCAAACTCCAGCCTTCAGGCGCGATCCAACTCTACGTGAACACTCCGCGCCTCGGCTTCGCAACAACATCCATCCCCATGCGGAATGTGGGAGCGGGAATGCGCGCAGCCCGAATCGTCCGGTTCGAAGCAGACGCAATTCCCCTGCCCATCCAGATCCGGTTCGGCTTTCTCCCTGGCCAACTCGCCGCGACTCTTCTTCCCCTGGTTGCCCTGGCCCTTACGCTCACGCTCATCGCATTCCTGCTCGGCCACGCTGGCCTGGCTGGCCTCAGCCGCTCCCTCATCCTGCTCGGCACCATCGTATGGATGTCTGCGGCCTCTTCCCTGCAAGTCGGAGCGCTCATCCATATCCTGCTGTTTTCAAATTCACTCGCCACCCCTGCGGCGCTTTGCATCGAGTTCTGGCCGCCGCTTCTCTGCGTTGCCATCGGGGCAGCATGGGGCAGCGCCCTCCGCCCCGGACGCAGAACCACCGGGGAATTCGGTCAGATCTTTTGGGGCTTTTCCGTCATACCTCTCATACTCACATGCGTCATCGGGGCGCTGCCATTGATGATGATGAAGGACTGGCCTCATACTGCCGCCTGGTTGGCCGCCACACCCATTGTCGTCCTCCTACGCCGTGCGTGGGTTCGGTCCACCGCCGGAGCCCGCGTGCAGCAGCTCACGACCGGCGAGTTGAAAGACCGCATCTCAGCGTTGGCTGCCCAGGTTGGGCGTCCAAAGATCGGAGCCCTCATCTCCTTCTCGGCGCGCCCTCAAATTGCAGCCGCCTTTGCCTTGCCCGGTAAGATTGTCTACCTCACCGCCCCTCTCGTGCGCTCCCTCAGCAAGCGTGAAGTGGATGCGGTTGCCGCACACGAGCTTTCGCATTTCAGTCATTCTCAGCGCGGTCAATGGATAAGCCTGGCCATCGCCATGGTCTTGTTTGAAACTCCCGTGAAGGAGGTTTTCCTCTCCTCGACGACCGCACTGCTTGTGGCTACGGCAGTTCCCGTTGCCGTGCTCTTCGGCGCACTCGCCGTAGCGCGCCAGCGGGAATTTGCAGCCGATGCCAACGCGGCTGCCCTCACCGGAGACCCGCGAGCCATGATCGGTTCACTCGCCAGAGTCGCTCGCATCAACAACAGTTCGCTGGATATGAACCCAGTTACGGAGTGGATCTCCTCGCATCCCTCAATGCGCAAGCGCATCCGCTCCCTGGCCTCCGCCGCAAGGCTTTCAACAGCGGAAATGGAGAGCCTGTGCGCCAGCGGCGATCCAATTGACACCTACCAGATTCCTGAGGAGCCGCAGGAGACCCGCACAGTCTTCACGCCCGCCTGGCAAACGGCCAATGCGGGAATCTATGGCTGGACCGCACTGCTGGCCACCTCCGCCTTCGGCGTGGTCATCTCCTCGCTGCTTCACTCGTTCCCAGGCGCCGGAGCCCTAGCCCTCGTCGGAGGAGTGCTGCTCGGTTGCGTGCTCACCAAATTCCTCGCTGCAGCCGTAATGGCCATCAATTACGCCGGCCTGGGCCGAAAACTCGCTGCGAAACTTGGATGCGGCGGCAAGCCGATGGGCCTCGCCATCGCCAGTGAACCGCGCCTCTACAACGGCTTTCGCTTTGCCGATACCGGCCTTCTCCGCTTCGAAAACGGCAGACTCATCTACAAGAGCGAACGCACCACTATCGCCCTCAACCCCACCGACGTTGTCGATGTCACCATGATCGCCTCCTCGCCTTCGCTATGGTTCAGAAAGCAGCCCCTAGTGCGCTTTCGTTCTCCGGAATCCAGCGAGGTCAAAGCCTTTATCCTCCATCCCGTCGATTGGTTCATCACGCAGCCGCGTCTGCTGCGCTCCATTCAGCGTTGGAAGGCAACCGGCGCCTCAGCCGACGCAGCGTCGATCGAAGGTTTCAGCCCCGTCGCCGGTCAACCTGTCCGCAACCTGGCGACCGTAGCCGGTGTAGCTCGCGCATTCCCGATCCCCGGTGGGATCACGCTCTTGATAGCCTTTCTGATCTTCAACGGCGACTGGGGTTATATCTCTTACGCGCTCGCAGTTACGGCATGCGCCCACATCTTTTTGTTCCTCCCCGCCATCCTCTACCGCCCACCAGCGCCTTCGCCGGAACCAGCGCCCGCCGCCGCTGCGGACTGAACCCATACGATGTTCAAAACGCACCCTGAGCCCAGATACCACTCGTTAAGTGCCTATGAGAGCGCCTGAAACCATCCATACCGCCCGTCTTCTTCTCCGCAAGCCGGCCGCCACTGACGCTGAAGCCATCTTCCGCCGGTATGCCTCGGACCCCGTGGTCACCCGCTATCTCAGTTGGCCTACGCATCGCTCCGTCGAAGACACAGAAGCCTTCCTCGCCTGGAGCGACGCCGAATGGCGGCGCTGGCCCGCTGGTCCCTATCTGGCTTTTGCTCTGGATGAACGTCCTGAACCGCTCCTCGGCAGCACCGGCCTGGCCTTCCAGACCGTGACCCACGCCATTACCGGCTATGCCATTGCACAGGATGCATGGGGCCGGGGTTTCGCCACTGAGGCCCTCAAAGCAATGGTGGAATTAGCCCGCCAGACCGGCGTCCGGCGTCTCGAAGCAGCTTGCCACGCCGCCCACAGTCCGTCCGCGCATGTCCTCGAGAAGGGCGGCTTCCAGCGCGAAGGAATCCTGCGAGAACACGCCGTCTTCCCCAACCTCGACACCACGAAGCTATACGACGTGCTCTCCTACGCCGTCAATCTCTAGCCCGCTTCACTTCTCCACTTCCACACCGCGCCAAAACGCGACATACCCCTTGATCTTGCGCGCTGCCGGCTTCGGGTCAGGGTAGTACCAGGCCGCATCCGGGTTATCCTGCCCGTCGATCAGCAGGTTCAGATACCGCGCCTGACCCTTCCACGGGCAGGTCGATGTGGTTGTGCTGGGGCGAAAATATTCGCGCTTGAGGCTGGCCTCGGGAAAGTAAACGTTCCCTTCTACCGTCTCAGTAGTGTCACTTTCGGCAATCACTTTGCCGTTCCAAATCGCTCGCGCCATGGCATGTTCCGGTCAAATCCGCTGCTCTCTAAACTGGACCCAGAATCTGGGCCCCAATTCAGGGCCGGAGAGATGAACGGATACGACACTACCAGAGTTTGCGCGCCGGGTCGAGTCCAATCGCGCTAGGCCGATTTGGATTGTGGTCTAATCTTCCAGCGGCGCCCTACTTGGCTTCCGCAATAGCGTCGATGTGAACGCTCTTCTTGGCCTCATCGGCGTGAGCAGTCACAACCACGTGGTCGCCGTAAAAGCCCTTCACGGCGTCAGGGTTGTCGATGGTCCAGACCGTCTTCTTCGACTCGTCAACAAACACCGGCGCCAGCCCG
>JBEKZG010000152.1:0-7817 GCA_049510095.1 Occallatibacter sp. | reverse complement strand
GCGTTCTCTGCTCCCTTGAGGAAAGCCTCAACGATGCCGGGAAGCTCAGTTGTCTCAAGCGCGCGTGGCGTTACGTAATCTGATGCAGGACGCACGAGGCCTACATGGCCTGCGGGCCGGATGCCGCTGGGAGCAGGTGAAGCTGCGCGGGCTGGATCGGGCGGACTGGTTTGGAAGTTGAGTATTACGGCGCAAAACCTGATGCGCATCAGGAGGCTGATTCCGATTGAATCGATGGCCCAACGGGGCCGAAGTGTGTCTGCAGGCCGGAAAACGGCTTCCAGACACAAGAATGAAGACAGAAAACCGCGGCCAAACCCGCTCAAATGACGAAAATTTCCCCGGAAAGGGAAGAACAAGACAGAAATAAGGGGTTTTTCAGCAGCCTGTGAAGCCACTGCGGGAAGCTTGCGGGAAATTGGGATGCCGCTGTATCTTCGGCCGTGGCGCAATTTTTCGGTTTGCCGGTTACTCGCCCGGTATTGGCTCTACTGAATATCGCCGTCCGCCAAACAATCTCTGCCGGAGATGATTCGTCCAACTGATTTTGGCGCTGACTCCTTCTTCCGCCGCTGAAACCGCCTCGGACAGCGAGAATCTGGCAGGCCCCAAAGAAATTATTCGACTTTCGCGCGCAAAGAGCACCTGGAATGCCTCCCCATCCTGATTCAGTTCCTCAGGGCCATCGGCAAAATCCGGCTCATAATGAAATTCGAAATTCTGCCTCACAATCCAAACGTCTGTGGGAACCTCATCAGCGTAGAGCCAAGTTCCAGACTGTACGACTTCAGCGCGTAATTCCCGTCCGCACATGATCTACGCCTCAGGCAACGTTTATCGCATCACCGCCCGGGAAGAGGAGACGTGACGCAATGAATCGCAGGCAAAACACCACGCGATCTGGAATCCCGGAGAAACCGTCGCCAAGCCGGAAGCCACACGGCCACGTGTCTTTCACCCGAGCAGTTGCTTAGCCACCCTCACATACAACTCCACAGCCTCAAGCAGCTCCTTCTTAGCCAGCTTCTCAAACGGCGTATGCGCAACATGAATCGACCCCGGCCCCAGCAACAGCGGCTCGCCCCAGTTACTCAAATGCGGAATGTCGGTCGCGAACTTCGCAATCATCGTCGGCAGCCCTTCTACTGCCCGCATCCTGATAAACGGACTGTCCAGCGTGAACTCCACCTCGGCCAGCCCCGCCGCAGCCTCCTGTAGCATCGCCCGCACCGGAGCCGAACTGGTCACCGTCCGCACCAGTACCTGCGCCTCGGCCTTGTCCGCAATCACATTGGGCGCATGTCCGCCATGAATCTGCCCAATGTTCAGCGTGCTCGGTCCCACATCTTCCAGCGTTGGCAGCGGCAGCGCCAGCATCCTGCCCAGCACCTCAACCAGCTTGTGAACAGCGCTCTCGCCCAGTTCGGGATAAGCCGAGTGCGCCATCTTCCCCGAGCACTTAATCGCCGCGCGCAAAGCTCCTTTTGAAGCCAGTGCCAGCCGATTGTCCGTGGGCTCGCCGTTGATCAAAAACCGGCTTCCTTTGGGATTCCGGTTGGCCACCTGCGCTCCTGCCGAATCGCGCTCTTCCCCGCTCACAAACAACAGTCCGATCCGATACCCAACCGCCCGCAACTTCTCAGCTGCGGCCACCTGGGCTGCAATAATTCCCTTCGCGTCCGACACGCCCCGCCCATAAAGAAACTCCTCGTCCTCGGTAGGTGGAATGTACGGGGGAACCGTATCCATGTGCGTTGAAAACACCAGCTCCGGCGTCTGACCCGCCACACCCGCATACACATTCCACCGCGGACCCTCCGCCACGCTCTCGTTGGGCTGCGGCACCGCAGTCTTCTCCACTTCCCATCCGCGCCCCGCCAGAAATTCAGCCAGAAAGTCTCCAACCGCGCCTTCGTGATAAGTCGTGGACTGAATCGCGCACAGCTCGCGCGTAAATCGGACAGGATCAAGCGGATTGCCGGAATCGGCAGATAGAGGAACGTTCATAATGAAGCCAGAATATCCTACCGGGGACTCCCCGCTTCCCACGACGCACTCTCGTGCGATATGCCGGGAATCGATCCCGTGCATACCGCGCCAATGCCCCCACCCCGCAACTAACCCGATTTACCTCCCACCGTTCCCAACCCGGTCCAACCCCGAAAAACTCGCAATTCAACTTCTCTAGCCCCCGCAAAGGCGTAGAATGCAGAGTGGGATGCTCTCCACAATCACCCCCGTCCTGCCCGCCTCAACACCGAGGCCGGAGTCGGCCATTCTGCGATCCCTGAGCCTCCAGGGTGCCGCAGGCCGCCTGGAAGCGCTTCTGAATAAAGGCGCAGCCAGTGCGCCCTATGCCGCGCTCGTCTGCCATCCCCACCCTCTGGGCGGCGGTTCCATGCACAACAAGGTCGTCTTCCACGCCATGAAAGTGCTCAACGATCCCGCCTGGGGTTTCAACTGGCCGGTCCTGCGCTTCAATTTTCGCGGCGTCGGCTTGAGTCAAGGCGCGCACCACGGCGACGCCGAGACCGGCGACGTACTGGCCGCGCTGGAATGGCTCGAAAACGAATACAAGCGCCCCGTCGTCGTCTGCGGATTCAGCTTTGGAGCGGTCATGGCGCTCAAGGCCTGTTGCGGCCACCCACTCACCTGCTCCTCCGCCGATGTCCGCACCCTCATCGCACTCGGTCTGCCAACTCAGGCCGAAGGCCGCAACTACGACTACTCTTTCCTCCCCCACTGCACCATACCGAAGCTCTTACTCAGTGGCGATCGCGATCAATTCGCGCCCGCGCAGCAGTTGGCGCAGGTGGCATCCTCCGCGGCGGAACCCAAACAACTGGTGCTCCTCCCCGGCGCCGATCACTTCTTTACCGGTCAACTGAATTCCATGCAGCGGTCGCTTGCCGGTTGGTTACAGCGAAACCCGAGTACCTGTCCCCCGAAAGCACAATGCAAAGTAGCTCGCCGCAGCGAGCCACCCGCACACCGTTTGCAAGGCGGCGTTTATTCGGGTTTCGCTCAAGAGGAGCAACTACCTTGACACCCGTCACCGATATCGCTCTGGAATCCCTGCACGCAACGGCCACCGGCATCTTCACCGGTGCGTTGGAAGCCTGTAATATCCCATCGGCTTTCGACCGGCGCATCCGCTTTGAGGGCAATGTCCTCCATCGCCTCATCCCCGACGGAAGCGGTCCGGCTTCCATCGATCTCTCCGCCTATAAACGCATCTTCGTCATCGCGCTGGGTAAAGCGGCCGTCCCCATGCTCGATACCTTGCTCGACCGCATGAAGCGTCGCCAGGGCCTCCGCGGCATCTGCTGTTCCGCTCAATTGCCCAAAGTCCGCAACTGGCGTTTTCGTTACTTTGAGGGCGGCCATCCGGTGCCCAACGAAGATTCCTTTGCTGCCGCCCGTGCCACGCTCGCCATGCTCAGAAAAGCTAAGAAAGACACTCTCATCTTCTTCCTTATCTCCGGCGGCGGCTCCGCCATGTTCGATCTGCCCCTTGACCCGCAGATCACCCTCGATGAGACCATCGCTTTCCATCAGCTGCTCCTCGCCTCTGGCGCGCCCATCAGCGAAGTCAACACCCTCCGCAAGCACTTTTCCGCGGTCAAGGGCGGACGCCTGGCCATGGCCGCGCCTGAAGCAGCCAAGATCAGCCTTCTCGTTCCTGACGTCCCGCTGCGTTCGCTCGATGCGCTCTCCTCCGGTCCCACTTCGCCCGATCACTCCACCGTCGCCGACGTGCGCGACCTCCTCGTCAAATACGGCCTTGCGCCCAAGCTTCCGCCCTCCATCCGCGCCTTCTTTGAGCGCGAAGACCTGCCCGAGTCGCCCGGCAACAAGGGCTGGCGTCCGCCCTTCTTTCCCCAAAAGCCCAAGGTCGATTCTGTCCCTGCGCGCCGCGTAACCGCTGCCGTCTCCATGAACGGCGAAGACGAAGCCTTTCGCGATTCCGTCTTCGAGATCCTGCTCTCCAGCCACGACCTTGTGGAAAGCGCGCGCGCCCTGGCGCAGAAAGCCGGCTATTTTGTTGCCGTCGACAACAGTTGCGACGATTGGGACTACGCCGCCGCCGCCCGCTATCTTCTCGAGCGTTTCCACGCCCTGCGCGCCATCCATCCGCGCCTCTGCCTTATCTCGGTGGGCGAAGTCACCGTCACCCTCAACCGCACTCCCGGTGCCGGTGGCCGCAATCAGCAGTTCGTCATGGCCTGCGCCCTCGATCTTGAGCAATACACTGGCCGCCATCTCACTGTCTTCAGTGCCGGCTCTGACGGCATCGACGGCAACACCCAATCCGCCGGCGCCATCGCCGACCCCACCACCGTCACCCGCGCCCATGCCTTCGGTTTCCACCTGAAGGAATCCTTGGCCGCCTTTAACGCCTGCCCCATGTTCACCGCGCTGGGCGATGCCGTTGTCACCGGTTCCACCGGACACAATCTCCGCGACCTCCGCCTGCTAATCTCAGACAACACCTGATCCCCAAACAGTCCCTGGTCCCCAAGACCGCCCCTCCCCCTCCAGCCCCGTCTTTTCAAATTTCCATTCGTGCAATTCTATGTGAACCTCGTGCCCTCGGAGCGCACTTTCTGAACCAACCAAACGTCCCTTTGCTGTAATTCTGTGGTGTCCCAAAAGGCCCTTCATTGACTCCTGAGCGAACATTCGGCCCGCTTCACGAACCATCCAGGCCGACGTTTGGCGCATTTCACTAACCCTGCAGACCAACATCTCCGGGCACTTCTTCACTCATTCGCTACTTCACTTATTCACTCTTCCTCACTGCTTCACTTCTGCACTCATTCACTCTTTGACTACCTCCGCTCCGCAAGATCCCGCGCAATGCGATAACATTGCATTCACACTTGTATAGTCTTGTTGAGGATAGGTTTGTGGGTCGAAAAGGTACGCGCAAGGCAGCCGCCAAAACCCCGGATATTCGCACCGTGGCTGCTCTGGCCAAGGTCTCCATCGCCACCGTCTCCCGTACCATCAACGGCTCTCCCGCCGTCAGCGATCGCCTCTCCAAACGCGTCTGGCAAGCCATCCAGCAATTAAATTACTTCCCCAACACCCACGCCCGCAGCCTGGTCTCCGGCCGCAGCCGCATCCTCGGCATCATTGTTGAGAACATTACCAACCCATTCTTCCCGGAATTAATCCAGCGTTTTGAAGAAGTTGCGGTCGCCCACGGGTACGAAATCCTTGTCAGTTCCTCCAACAGTGACCCGGCCGTATTGACTACCTGCGTTCGCCGCATGCTCGAGCGCAAGGTGGAAGGCGTGGCCGTTCTCACCTTCGGCGAAGAAGAGCCGGTCCTGGATCAGTTGGTTCACCACGACGTGCCCATGGTGCTCGCCGAATTCCGCCCCGATAATCCAAAGATCGCGACGATACTCCTCGACTACTCCACCGGCATTCAAGCGGCTGTGAGCCATCTGATCGAGCTTGGCCACCGCAGGGTCGCTTTCCTCGCGGGGCCGCACAAACTGCATTCAGCCATCACTCGCGAAAACGATTTCCGTACGGCAATGGAAACCTCGGGACTGGCGATCCAGAAAAAATGGATCATCGAATGCGACCACACGCTGAAAGGCGGCGTCACCGGTTTTGCCAGGCTTCAGGCTCTTGCCACCCGGCCCACCGCCGTTGTTTGTTCAAACGATATGACAGCCATTGGAGTCCTGCGCGCAGCTTACATGGAAGGACTCCGCGTGCCCCAGGATCTCTCGGTCGTAGGCCTGGACGACATCGACTTCGCGGAGTTCACGCTTCCACCGCTCACCACGATCCGGATGTCGAGGAGCGACCTGGCTCGCGCCGCATTTGAGGCCCTCCGCCAGCAGGCCGAAGACCCCAATAACCCCATGATGCAGCGCGAATTCCTGGTCTCCACAAGCCTCGTTGTGCGGGAATCGACCGCCGCGCCGCAGTCCGCAGGGCACTAATCATCCCTCCATGCCGTAAGCCCAACCACCCTCCCGGCCGTTATCGAACAACTTCCAGCACCACTTCGATATCCAGATGCCGTGTGCTTCCCGGAATATCCACCGATCCCAGCGTGACCGGCTTGCCTGGCGTCAGCAGCGCGGTATTCTGCAGGCTTGCATGGCGGATCACCGGGGCGCTCTTCACTGCCGACTCGTCTTCCCCGATAGCCGATTGATCCACATTTGAAAAGACCTGTACACCTGATTCGAATTCGCGGACGCTAGCATCGATATTCAACCCCACGTCGACATACTGATATTGGATATTCTTTAGCGCCCCGGAATCGTTTGTTTGAAAGGACCCCGATGCGACAGGAACCCTGCTACCAAGCTTCAGTTCTGCGGATTTCGAATTCGGATTGACGGTTAAAGAAAAATGCTGCGTTCCAAGATGCTTGGAGCCGTCCAGTTCCGAAATTGTATACGTGAGCCGATACGTTCTCGGCGCTCCCTCGATGCTTGCTTTGCTCGCCGTCTGTGTGGATGCTTCCGCCTGCGCCAAAACCCGTTGGCCGCCGCCCATCAACGCCAACGCGACTCCCAGAACCCCAACCGCCAGCTTCATCTTTCCACTCCCTTTTGCTTCACCATTCGATTTCATTCGCGATCCCCCTTGATCGATTGCTCGACGAATTCCTGAAACTTTGCCTCACTCTGCGCCTCTTGCTTCGCGCGTATCTCCGGATTCAGCATGGCGATCTGCTCCGGGGCTTCCGTCTGAACCATGCGCAGCAGAAGCCTCTCTTGCTCCGTCAACGGCGCTTGCGGCGCAGGGTGGCCCATAGCGCGCATCTCGCTGCGACTCGCCCCATCGGCAGCGCCCGTCAACCGGGCCGTTCGTGGGGATGTTTCGGCTCTTACCGATTCCGTTTGACCGTGGGTATGGAGTGCGCTCTCCCCGGCCCCCGCAGTCCGCGCAGCCACAACTGCTCCCGCGGAAACAGAATGAACCTCTGACTGCGTACGGGTTGTTCCATACCGATGACCGGCCCCGATTGCCAGCGAGATCGCCGCCGACACGGCAATCATGCCCGCAAACGCGACGCGCCATACACGAGCCGTAAGCCAAACTGGTTTCCAACCGCGCGCAGTCGATGCGGCCAGCCCCGATGCGCGATCCTCAAGAGCGTCCACGATACGGCGCTCCATTCCATCGGGAGCTTCAGCATCGCGCAGACCCGCCAACACTCTCTGGATGGTCTCTTCGGAATCCCTCATCATGCGCCCACCCTTCCTTCCAGCCGTTCCCGCAGCCGCGTTCGCGCCCGAAACAGCAATGCTCGAACAGCGGAGTCGCTTCTTCCCAGCACTTCCGCAATCTCGCGAGTGCCCAACTCCTCGTTGGCGGAAAGCAGCAAAACGTGCCGCTCCCCTTTCGGCAATCTCTCCAGTTCGCGTAACACCAGCCTCATGCGCTGTGTCTGATCCAGCATCTCGTCTGCCGGCACGCTGCTCGCCGCAAGGTTCTCCGCAAAGCTTTCGTCAAACTGTTCCGGCCGAACGCGCCGCCTGCGATCCAGTGCAAGGTTCCACGCAATCCGAACCAGCCACACGCGCATGTCTCGAATAGCCGGCAAAGACCGCCTGCGCTCAATCACCCGCAGGAAAAGGTCCTGCACAACATCCTCAGCCTCTGCCCGGCTTCGCAGAACTGAGTGGGCAACCCGGAAAAGGAGCGCCGAGTAAGTCTCCACCAGCGCCGCGATCTCCGTCTCCAGTCGCGCACTTTCCATGGATATCGAGGCCAGGCTGTATCCCTCAACCGACGCCATAAGTCCCTTCTATTCGGAAAGACGCCCGAGGCTGTCG
>JBEKZG010000151.1:0-13428 GCA_049510095.1 Occallatibacter sp. | reverse complement strand
CGCGGCCAGTGGGACGCGCAGATATTCACGAACGACCGAGAAAAGCTGTCGCAGGCTTTGGGCCATGATGTTTCGCACCAAAGCGCCCACACGCCCGACTTGAAACCGCCGCAACATGAGATAGCCGAGACTCCCAAGCAGGAAAAGAGTCAGGGTATGGATATAGGGCTGAGCCTCTGAAGGCTCCTACGACGGATGCGATTATCCGTTGCCAGAAGCCCATGACTGAGACTTCGACTGATTGCGGCATTAACATTCGGTTTCATCGCTTCTGACCACTGAACATGCGGCGAAGATGGGTGGGTCAGTTTGGTTTTTTCAGGGCTGTTTTCGGCCCCTCATGCTGCGATTGACTCTTGAGAACCGCAAGCCTGCATTTTCAGCGGGTCCGCGAAGTGTCGCAAAGCTTACCCTTTGTGAGACTTAGCAACGATGCGCGGCGATGTGCTGCTCAAGGGCCAATCTTGCTTGTTCCGATTTCACGCGAGCCTCGTTAGCCGCGCGGTCAAGTCGTTCGTAGTCTTCCTTGGCCGAGGTTCCTAGTTTGCGGCGAAGTTCATTTACCGCCTCCGAAAACTTCGCCGTGGTCGCGTCGTATTCCATGGCTAGTCGGTTTTTTTCTTCGCAGTCGCTCACTGTTCCGCCCCTGTTGTGAATGTAAAGCGCCACCGCGTCACGGGGCAACAGATTGCCGCAACGATGCGGGCTTAGGGAAGGGGCTAAACTTACCCTTTTCGAGACGGAAAGGGGTATCGACCCGAGTTACCGAAAACACCCTGTTGCGGGGACTACAATCGCGGAGGGGAGACATGACCGTTGCGCAGCGTGACGAAATTGCACGAAACATGCATCAAAAGACGACAGAAGAACTGCTTGCAATCTTGGTGGACAATGACCAGGGGCAATGGTCGGACGCTGCATTCGACGCGATACGCCAGACCCTTCGCGCGCGCGGAGTTGAAGCTATCTCCCGGAATCTTTCCGAGCGACCATGCTTGGGGGAAAAGCGGACCACCGATCAGTTAATCATGGAGCCGGTGCCCCGGTATAAGGGTGTGCGCGGCTGGCTTCTCCTTTTTTGTATTAGCCTGACAGTGTTCAACCCGCTTTCGATAATTGCATCACTCGGAGTTGCCTCCACCTCTGATATGTTTCACGATTTCCGGTTGGCGTTTATGACCGACGAAATTCTGAGTTTCATATTTGCCGGGCTCTTCATCTATGTCGGTGCCTGTCTTTGGCGCGTGAGGCCGGGGGCGGTGAAGAAGGCAAAGGTATTTCTCTGGTGCGTAGTGGCGCTCAATGCCATCCTCGTTGTTTTGACGTTCATGGTGACTTTGCCTTCCCATGACGACAGAGCTAAGGCCATAGCCAGCGCTATCGCAGCCCTCGCGTGGCTGGCATATTTGGACAGTTCCAAAAGGGTCAGGGCGACATACGATCTGTAGTGTAGCTATAGCCAGAAAAATCCTCGGCAGAGGATATGAACAATAGGAATGGCTGAGAGAAGCTGGGCACATCACTCAACCCCTGACATTACGAAGCAAGCCAATGGATGAGAACGATAAAGTGGTTCAGGTATTTGATCAACAAAAGCCCAATAGACCTTGGTACAAACTAGAAGATGCGGCGATTGCTGCGATCACTTATCGTTAGCAGTATGAACAGCAGGAACCGACATCGCGTATGGGCACAGCTTCACCTTCGGAAGAAGGGGCGACGCGTCCTAGCTCCTCGTGCCCAAGAGGTCTGTAGCAGCCAAAATTGGCTGAAATTTGCACAGTTTACCTGCACAGTTCCTACACAGCGGAAAACTTGCATGTTATCCACAATGAAATCAATTTGTTGCGAAAGTTTTATCACCCGCTCAGGATGACAGCTTTATGGTGGTGTGATCGCTGTTGGTTTGGCGGAGAGGATTTCCGGCGGAGCTAGCTGACGCCTACTTTGTATCTGGGCCAGAGGGGTCTTGTGGCGTCGTGGTCGATTACTGGCTCGGCGTCGCACTCTACTTCGATTACTGTGGTGGGTTGGTCGGGGGCCTGGAGTGGGAGGCCGGTTAGGCGGAGGGTTAGGTCGTCCTGGGTGAACTGGATTGGCTGGTTGGTTTTTAGGATTTTGGCTGACAAGACTTTGGGCTTGAGGCCGGCGAAGGCGATGACGGCTTCCGGCTGGTAGAAGGTGAGCCACTCGGCGGCGGGCGAGTGGCCGGGCCAGAATTGCTGGTGAATGTAGAGCGTATTGCCGCGGCGGGTGTAGTTGGCGTTGGTGTTCCAACTGAAGTTGCCGCGATCGGTTTCATAGATGGCTTTGCCGTTGGTTTGAAGCCATTGGCCTACGGCTTCAAGGCAGGTGACCGATTCCTCGGGGATGGAGCCATCGGGTTTGGGCCCTATGTTGAGGAGATAATTGCCGCTGCCGCGGGCACAAGTGGCGAGGTTGTTGACGATTGTCTTTGGCGTCTTCCAGGCGTCGTCGTAGCGGTTGAAGCCCCAGGAATCGTTGAGGGTCATGCAGGTTTCCCAGGCGCGGCCGGCTTCGGCGGCCTGGATGTGCTGCTCGGGGGTGGCGAAGTCGCCCTGGAGGCCGTTGCGGTTGTTGACGATGATGTCGGGCTGGAGGGAGAAGACCATCTGGTTCATGCGCTCGGACTCCCACTCGATGGCGTTGAGGGGCCAGTCAACGTCGTACCAGAGAACGTCGATTTTGCCGTAGTTGGTGAGGAGCTCGCGAATGAGGCCGTGGGTGTAGTCGACGAAGCGGCGGCGGGCGGCGGGATCGGTTTTGCAGATGGCGCCGTCGGGGTGGTGCCAGTCCATGAGGGAGTAGTAAAAGCCGACGCGTAGACCTTCGGCGCGAGCGGCGTCGACGAACTCGCGGACCAGATCGCGGCCTGGGCCTTGCTTGGGAGCGCAATAGTCGGTGAGCTGGGTATCCCAGTGGCAGAAACCCTCGTGATGCTTGGTGGTCATGACCATGTACTTCTGGCCTGCTCGCTTCGCAAGGCGCGCCCAGTCGCGGGCGGCGTTGGGTTTGGGCTTGAAGTTTTTGGCGAGGAGTTCGTATTGGGGGATGGGAATGCCCTGGAGCTCCTTGGCCCACTCGTGCTGGCCGATTACGGAGTAGAGACCCCAATGGATGAACATGCCGAATTTGGCCTGATGCCACCAGGCCATGCGCTGGGCGCGGGTGTCGGACTGCTGGATTTGGGATGGGGATGGCTGGGGGGTGGGTACCTGGATGTTTTGGGCTTCGGCGTTGGCGGCGGTGAGGGCGACAGAGGCGGCGGTGAGTTGCTTTAGGAAAGACCGTCTCGAGGTTTCATTGCAATCCATTGTGGGCTCCGTTGGGGGATTTGCCATGTAGATCACAGCCAGTTTTGCGTCGTTGAGAATATAGCAGCCTGAGAGTGTTTTCGAACTTTGGTTTCGTCGCGGCCCTACGGGACGCGGGCGTCATGGCATCTGCTGACCCAGGGTTCTCGTCCGCATGGCGGACTGCTATTCTCGTGTTCTCCCTACGGGAGACGGACCGGCGCGGCGGTGGGCTCGGGATTAAGATGAAGGAAATCGCGATGGCAGGAATGGGAGCTGTGATGAAGGCGCATTTTCGGTTTGGGAAGAGCGGGATCGATGTTTCGGTGCCGGAGGGATTCCGTACGCAGGTGATCAAGAGCCATACGGCGGACGCCGTAGAGGATGAGGCGGCGACAGTCGGGGATGCGCTGGATCATCCGATTGGGTGCGAGCCGCTTGTGGAGATGGCGCGGGGGAAGAAGACGGTGGCGATTTCCGTTTGCG
This sequence comes from Occallatibacter sp., assembly GCA_049510095.1. GTDB lineage: Bacteria > Acidobacteriota > Terriglobia > Terriglobales > Acidobacteriaceae > Telmatobacter. The sequence continues at coordinate 9,628 of JBEKZG010000151.1, read as the reverse complement.
ATATTACGCGTCCGGCGCCGAACTGGAAGACGCTGCCTCCGCTGCTGGCGAGGCTGCACGAGGCGGGGATTCCGGTGGAGGGAATCACGATTCTGATTGCGACGGGACTGCACCGCGCGGCGACGGAAGATGAAGTGAAGACGATAGTGGGTCCGGAGATTGCCGCGACGTACAAGGTGGTGAGCCACGATGCAAAGGCTCTCAAGGAGCACAGGTTTCTGGGCGAGACGGGACGCGGGACACCGGTGCATATCGACGAACGGTTTATGGCGGCGGATCTGCACATTACGCTGGGATTTATTGAGCAGCACCTGATGCTTGGATTCAGCGGCGGGCGGAAGTTGATTGCGCCAGGGCTGGCGGCGCAGGAGACGATCAAGGTGATTCACTCGCCGAGGTTCATGCGGGAACCGAAGGCGACGGAAGGGTCGATTGTTGACAATCCGCTGCACGCTGAGCTGCTGGAGATGGCGCGGATGGCGAGGCACGACTTTGCGCTGGATGTGACGCTGACGCAGGAGCGCGGCATCAGCGGGGTGTTTTCGGGCGAACCGGTGAAGGCTCATGCGGCGGGTGTCGCGTTTGTGGAATCGACCTGCCTGGAGCGACTGCCGGAGCCGGTGGACGCGGTGATTACGAGCGCGGCGGGGTATCCGCTGGATCTGACGTTCTACCAGACGGTGAAAGGGATTACGGCGGCGCAGCATGTGGTGAAGCCGGGAGGGCGGATCCTGGTGGTGTCGCAATGCGCAGAGGGCGTGGGATCGCCGGAGATTGCGCGGAAGCTGGCGGGGATGAGGGACTTCAAGGGTTTTCTTGAGGAGATCAAGGGAGCGGCGGTGGAGGTGGACCAGTGGCAACTCGAGAAGCTGGCGCTGGTGGGGGAGAAGTTTGATCTTTTCTTCTTTACGCCGGGGGTGACGAGGAGTCAGATGGGGTTCCTGGGGGATTGGGCTTATAAGACGCTGGAAGAGGCGGTGGCCGCGGTTCTGGATGGACTGCCGGAGGGGGCGCGGGTGGCGCTGGTGCCGGAGGGGCCTTATACGTTTGCCCGAGCGGAAGAGGCGGTGGTGGCTTAGCGAAGGTCGAGCAGGAACTGAATTGTGGGAAACTGGATGCCTGCTTTGCTGGAACAGTACGTGACATACGAACAAATGATCAATTACGGCGAGACAACTTCTCCCGCCCGATTTGTTTACACTGATGAGTACCCGGCCTACAATTACCTGGAAAAAGCGATCTGCGACTGCCATCGTTAGATCGGTCAGAGCCGCTAGTGTTCGGGTTCAGTTTGGATTTCTTGCGCCGGGAGCGTGACTCGCGAGCATCTAACCCGACGAGCATCATATGGAGCAACTTATGCCTAGGCATTCTTTGGCCCACGAAGACCCCATATTCGTGGTGAAACTGCAAAAAGGGCTGGCAGAACGGCAGCGTCTACCTCTTGAGCACGTGATTCGTGTCCTTGAAGAGGTGCGTCAGATGGTCGCCGATGCGGGGCGGGATATTCAACGTAGCATGGGGATTGATCGTCCAACAGGAGAGTTCGGCTTGGAGCTCCTTGCTGGTACCGACGGCGTTCTTTTTCGTAAGGGCAGCGTTCAAGTGCAGGTTGCCCTAACGAGCAATGTAGAGACTGGAATACTCGCTACCGCCAGAATCTTGGAAACAATAGACTCTCTTGGCAAGAAGAAGTACGCGCCAACAGACGAGTCCGACCGCAGTATCATCCGCAGGCTAAATCGAATCGCGAAAATTCAAGAGACGGACAAAACGGAGATGCAGTTCTCTTTAGAGAAAGCGGGAGCAAAAGCTCCTGTATTTCAAGTGGAGAACTTAACTGTGACCGGCAAACTGTGTGAGTTGAAAGACACTCGCGCAGATGACGAAGATGAGAGCGGATTCTGGGGAGAACTTCGCAGAGATAATGGCGAGAACTGGCGCATTCAGTTCCGCATGGGCGACGTAGAAGTTGCCGCGAAGCTCTTTGGAAAGCAGGTTCAGGTTTTCGGAAATGGGAAATACTATCGCATCGCAACTCCGAAGCTCGTAGTGAGAACCATAAATCCCGATACAGAGAGAGACTATGAAGCCGCGTTTGACGAACTCTTTGGCTGCGACAAGAAGATATATCCTGCCAGTCTCGATGAAGCATTAAGTGGTATGCGGGGATACGATTAGTGCAACCTGTTTACTTTGACAGTAGCGTTTTTCTTTCGATTTTCATGGGCGACTCCAGCGCACCGAAGATCAAGGAGCTACTGATTGAGCTGAAGCGGGACAAGGTACGAATCTACACTTCAATCATTGCTGTTCAGGAAGTGCCGGTCATGTCTTATCGAAAAGGTTCGTTAGCGCAGGACAATTACTCGAAGGTGGATAAGATTGCCAGAATCGAGAGCGTTACGAAGGACATCGCACTCACATCGGCTAAATTTGAAGCACAAATCATCGATCAAACGGCGGTGAAGGATCGCGAGGACAACAAAAGGCGCAAGTGGGATTGTTTTCACATTGCGACTGCGCTGGCTCTTGGTTGTAATGTCTTTTAGACATGCGATGAAAGGCAGCTCAAGCGCAGAGATCAGTTCGGCATAATTAATATGGCCTTCTCAAGACCAATCCCATCTGCGCCGTCGCTTTTCTCGCGACCGAGCGAAGACCTTTCGGGACTGCCAATCATGTAGATTCAGCCTTATTTTCAGAAGCGATGGCCGCTGCTGTGGTGGCTGCCGCCGCTGTGGCTGGCGTGCTCTTTTGGAGGCTTGGGGGCCCTGTACTTTGGTTCTTTGGGTGCGCGATTGGACTCGTGGGAGCTTTCGCCGTCGTGGTTGCCAAAGAAATGGGAACCGCCGAGATGCTCAGGCTGGGCCTGGGCGTAGTTGCGACTGGATTCATAGGAGCGGCCGGGGCTGTAGGTTCGGGGTTCGGAATAAGGCTGCGCATAAGAGCGCTGGGCGTAGTTGTTGTAGTTGTTGTGGCTGCTGAATTGAGGGGTTGGCTCGCGGAAGGCTTGCTGGCGGGCGTAGGCCGTTGCCGGTCGAGCGGCGTTGGATGGCGCGGCGTTTGAGTAGAAGCCGGAACCGTAGGAGTTGCTTGGGCGTGTGTAGGTTTGCGGGCGGACGGGCTCAGTCTGCTGCGGGCGGTTGTAGGCGTAGTTGGGAAGGGTGGGGCGGACATAGTTATTAGGCTGCTGGAAGCCGCGGTTGGGAGCTTCATTGTTGCGGTAGGCGGCATAGGGCTCTGGCGCGCGGTTGAAGGATTGATTTGGGGAGGGCCGGTTGAAATTGCCCGCAGGCCTGGCGTAGTCGCCGGGAGCGTGGTCGTATACGGACATGGGGCGGGATGTGGGACCGGGATTGGGGCCGCGGGACGGGACACCGCGATACGGGACGCCCCGATTGGGAACGTTCCAGCGGGCGACTGAGGTGCTGCGCGTGACGTAGTTGGACTGATGGAAGAGGACTGACTGGGTGAGCCAGTTGAGAGCCCAAGTTGCCCAGCCGAACGGGGTGTGGTTGAAGGCGGCCATGGCGATGCCTGGGCCGAACCGCACGGCGGCTGAACCGGCAAAGGATGCCAGAGAGCCGAGCAACGAGAAGCCGGAATAGGGCTGAATGGGCTGGCCATAGACGTCCCAGGGATTATAGGCCGGGACGTAGACGACTTCGGGATTTGTTGGGGCGATCTGCAGGTAGCCCTGGCTGTCGCTAAGAGTTTCCTGCGGAGTGTTCTGGAGGGTTCCTGCGGATTCAGCGCGCTGGCGGAGAACCTGGATGGTTTGGAGAACGTCTTGCGGCTGATTGTAGTAGGCGTTGCCAAGGTCGGTGGTCCACTGGAGGTCGCGGTCCATGAGGGCGAGGACCTGGGGGAATGCGGTAAGTGCCTTGACGCTGGGGTCCCATGGTTCCGCGGCGGCAGCGTAGGCGATCTGGTCGGGCGGGGCATAGCCCTGGGCCTGCACCCAGTGATCGGCGCCGACCACCTGGGCGGGATAGGTGGCGGCGGCGAGGATCTGGGCGACGAGCGCGTCGGGATACAGGGCGATGGGGGCGACTAACTGTTCAAGCTGTTCAGGACCCATGGTTTGCTGGGTGGGACCTTGAGGTTGCTGGGAGTAGTCGGGCTGGGCGTATTGGGGCTGGGCGTAACCCTGGTCGTCATAGGCTGAATTGGGGGCCTGATTGGGGTAGGGCTGATTCGGGTATCCCTGGCTGGGCGCGGCGTAGGGCTGTTGGGTGTATTGGGGTTGGGGCGCGTATTGAGGCTGCTGGGGGTATTGGCCGGCGTAGGGGGCGGGCGGAGCGTATTGGGCGGACGGGCTGGGAGCGTATTGAGGATACTGTTGCTGCGCACGAAGGGTCGCGGACGAAAGGACGAGCAAAAGCGGGGCCAGCGCAACGAGACGTGCATGCAAGGCAATGCGCGGGAAGCGCGAGGTGGTTTGGGGTGTCATGTTCCCTCCCAGGAAACGAAGCAAGCCCGCCCCGGTTACAGCTTGCTCTCCGTGCCGCCGGGCGCCTGTTGTGGCACGCGGGGGAAGAGCGGGTAGCTTGCATAAACACGGTTTTTGGGGGTTAGTTGCGCCTGGGAGGCGGATATTCCCGGGAAGGGCGCGATTGAGGAATTGTCAGGCGGAGTGGACCTAGCCTGAGCGCAGCTTCCAGACGAGCCAAGGCAACAGGGTTAGCGCAAGGATGGCCGCGGCGTGATAGGGGCTGATCGCGATGAACTTGGTGACATTTCCGGCGTTAAGCGCCAGAGTGACGTGGGTGGGGCCGAGGGGAATGCCGGAGCTGACTGCGGCGGTGCGGGTGGCATGAACCTGGGCGGCTGCGCCGATGCAGGCGATTACAACCAAGCCGACCGTGGGCCAGAGAGCCTTCAGCCGATGTCGAGCCGCGGTCAGCGCGATTGCCCATCCGATAAGGACTGGCGACGCGAAATAGAGCGATCTGCCAATGCCGAAATAGACTTCTGCCGCGCCGCTGACCTTGACGAAGGGTGTGGGTGACCCGTTCAGGAAGATTGTCCATCCAGAGGCGAGTATGGAGCAGGCTACCAGGTAGCCGAGAGCGAGCAGAAGGACGGGCGCGAGTCCGAAGGCAGCCCAGGGGGCTAGGACGCAGAAGAATCGGAATGGGGATTGGAACTGGCGCTGGGCGATCATGGCGTTGGCCAGATCGTCCATGCCGCCGAGACGGACGAAGGCAGCTGACTCGGCTTCCGCTGGAGAGCGGCCGGCGCGTTCTTCTTCGGCGCGGAGGTCGTTGAAGTGGTCGGCAAGTTCGTTGAAGTAGCGGCGGACGTGACGAGGTGCGACGCCGGCGCGCAGCAGACGTTCACGCAGTTGGTTGAATGGACTGGCCATGTTGACCTCCCGAGAGCATCTTTTGGATTGCGGACGCCAGATTGGACCAGGACTCGGATAGGCCGGCCAATCGATGCGATCCTACCGGGGTAATGGAGTAGTAAATGCGGCTGCGGCCATTGACGGTTTTGCGCCGGGACTTAAGGGCGCCGTCGCGTTCGAGGGCGTGGAGGACAGGATAGACAACACCTTCGCCTACGGTGATAACTGCGTCAGTGCGGGTGCGGATCGCCTGGACGATTTCATAGCCGTACATCTCCTCCTGCTGAAGGAGGCGGAGGATGAGGAGTTCCGGAACGCCGTTCATGAAGTTCGGATTGGAATCGCGGGGCGGCATTGGGGAGATAATACCTTTTGGTTCGAGGTATTGAAAGGAAATATCTTCTGGGACGTTAACGAAATTGGGAAAGCCTATAAGGGTTCGGACCACTTGCCCGGACCCGAGCTAGCCGGTTGAGTGGTTATACCAACGCAGGACCCGGTGGGCACGCAGGGTGTTCCAGCGGCTTGCTTTGCCGACGCCGGTCTCCATTGTCAATGGGATTTGTTCGGGGTGAAGGAGATTGAGTGGCCAGCGCCCGTTCTGGTGACGGCGCTGGATCACTACTTCAATGGCTTCACGGACGCGGCTGTCGGGCTTGACGTCCGCATTGCGCAGATAATCGAGTCCGCGCAAGACGTCGTAGCGCCAATGCGTGGGGTAGGTGAAGCGAAGCCAACGTTTGGAGATGATTTTGCCGGTTCGCAGAGAGCAGAACATGTGGCGGTCGAGGAGATAGTTTTCGGCGCGATGGCGGGCGGCGGTGACGGCGGCCAATTCGGATCCATTCTGGTGAAGGGCTCGATCGTATTCCAGTAATCCTTCGAGGACGCAGATGGTGGTGTGGAAGGAAGAACGGCGGCTTTTGGGGGCTTCGCAGTTCCATCCGCCGTCTTCGAGCTGCTCGTCGAGGAGTTGCTGGGCCAGTGCGTCGTTTGGTTTCTTGATCCATGCGCCGATGGCGAGGATTCTGCCGTTGATGCAGGGCTCCGTTTCGCCGTGAAAGTAAGGCCGGTTGTTGAGCGGCTTGAAGAAGAGACCTTTCTCGATGCGGTGGATCATCTGGCAGGCCTGATCGCTGGCGGGGTCGAGACCGAGGTCTTTCAGGACTACGAGACTCCAGAGGGTGACCAGGTCCCATTGGCCGCCGGGCCAGCTGCCGGTGGGAGATTGGCGTGCGAGAAGCTCGGCTCCCCAGCCTTCGGCGGCGACGCGCGAACGCTCGGTCGCGATTGTGCTGGGAGGCTCGGCGGTGAGGTCGCGCATAACCTGCCAGCGGATGGCGGGATCGGCATCCAGGAGCCACTTTAAGAGAGCGGGGCGGGGCGCGTCGTCAGAAGGGCGCGTCGGGTGCATGGGGACGTTATAGCACGTTATTTGCGACCTTTTGAAGTGGGCGGCGAGGACGTTTGACCAATGGAGAAAAGGAACTCGCTGAGGCTAAAGCCCACGTTGTTCGATTGATTTTATGCCGGGGATAAATCCCCGGCCTACCATAGGAAATTCCCTGTCTGTTCCGGGGTCAATCCTGGGCTTACCAGCTAGCAGCCCTTTTGGGGTTTCTTGATTGCTACTTCGGTGGTGACACCGTCGGAGAGGCGCTTCTGGTTGAGTTCACTGTCGCTGGGCTGGGGGGCCAGCGACGAGCGGGCCAGCGCTACCGTAACCTGGACTTTGCCTTTCATGCAGTAGGTTGCGGTGAGCTGCGCTAGGCCTTTATCCGCCTGTTCCATGTAGTCGGCGGGGATGGTTCCGTCGGAGCCGGCGATATCGAATGGGCCGACGACTATCTGGTTGATGATGAGCTGGTCGGATTTGACCGCGGACGTGTCGTAGCGAACGATGAGGGTCGCTCTCCGCTCGAGGGCGTCGGGGTTGGCGGTGAACTTGATGGCCGGAAGAGAGATGCCTTCCGGACTGAGGGCCGGTTCTTTGGTGTCAAAGGCGAGCCGGTACGGAAGCCCCTTCCATTTTGGTCCAACGGGAATGCCGGGAGCTTTGCCCTGCTCTCCGCAGCCCGCCAAGAGTGTTAACGCGCCAATCGCCAACAGGATGGTTTTTTTCATGTGGTCGCCCCGCTGTTTTGAAATAACGGGCAAGGATAGCACTGTCGCAAGGGGGTGAATGTGATCGATGGCCTATTTGGCGGCGGAGGGTTGGTCGAGGGGGACGAATTCTATGTCGCGGACGCGGGCGGGGGCGGTTCCGGGCGGGGTGACGGTGGAGTAGAAGGCGAGGCCCTGGCTGGCGGGGCTGGGATAGATGAGGTTGGTGAGGACGGTTTCTCCGTTTTCGGCGAAGACTTCGACGGAGTTGTGGTCGACGACGATCTCAATTGTGATGGCGCCGGCTTGCGGGTGACGGAGCGGGGCGGAGACGCGGGCCGGAAATGCAGGAGACCACTCGGTTTGGCCGGAGTGGGTGCGGTCGACGAAGATGCGGCCGGCTTCGGAGTCGACGCCGATTATGGTTTCTTCGGAGGCGGATCCGTCTGGGCTGGCGGCGCTGCGGCGGAGACGGACACCGGCTTCTGAGGCTTCGCCTGTATCGAGGACGAAGCGCAAGCGGTAGACGCTGCCTGAGGCCTTGAGAGTGGCGAGGTGGGCGTTGGCCTGGGCGATGGTTTGAAAGGCTGGAGCGCCGAACATGGCTGCATAGGCTTTGTGAGGGGGGCCGGGCACGATGGGCTCCTGCACCAGCATGAGGGGTTCCTGGGTGGGTGTGGGGGCGGGATGCGCGGGCGGCTGGCGGAAATAAATGCGGCGGGCGGTGGTCATTTCGCCTCGGCCGGGGAGGGACGGAAGCTTGTCAGCATATTGCCAGTTGCTCATCCAGGCGATCCAGATGGGGATGGGATCCGCTTCCGTGACGGTGTTGGCGATGGAGGTGGAGGCGTAGAAGTCTTTGCCCCAGTCGGCCCAGTGGGGGCCGGAGTGGGGGTGGTCCTCAGTGAAGTGAGAGCCGTCAAACTGGCCGACGAAATACTGGTCGGCTGAACCCTTGGCAGGACCGCCGGGGTTGACGTTGACGTTGAGGAGCCAGCGGCTGGCGGGGCGCTTGGTGTAGGTGTCATAGACGCGCTTGCCTGCGCCGTCGTAGATGGGGAGTTCGAGGAGGTCGGGGCACTCCCACACGCCGGAGACTGCGCCGGCGGGACCGAATTCACTGGCGAGCCGCCACTGGCGGAGGTTGGCGGAGCGATAAATGCGGACCTTGTGCTGGTCAGGAAGGGCGACGACCATGACCCAGCTTTGGGTGGGCGCGTGCCAGAAGACACGGGGGTCGCGGAAGTCTTTGAGGCCGGGGTCGAGGATGGGGTTGGAGGCGTATTTGGTCCAGGCGATATCAGCGCCGGAGCTGACGGCGAGGTTCTGGGTTTGCTTGTCCTGCGTAGCACCGGTGTAGATGGCGACGAGGCAGCCGGAGCTCTGCTGACCGGGATTGGTGCAGAGACCGCTGGTGTTGTCGCGATCATTGACGGTGGAACCGGAGAAGACCATGACGCCGTTTTCTTCGGAGATGGCGACGGGAAGCTGCTTCCAGCGGATGAGGTCGGTGGAGACGGCGTGGCCCCAGCTCATGTGGCCCCACTGATCGCCGGAGGGGTTGAACTGGAAGAAGAGGTGGTACTGGCCGTTGAGAAGGATGGGACCGTTGGGGTCGTTGATCCAGTTGGGCGGAGCGGAGAAGTGGATTTGGGGCTGCCAAGGTGTGGCGGGTTGCTGGGCCTGGATTTGGGTTGGGACTTGCGCGGCAAAGAGAAGTGCGGAAGAAAGAAGGGGGATGAGGCTGGTATGCGCGGGTGCGCGATGAGGGATTTCCGAGGGAATGCGCCGATTCTCCGTAGTTACTGCTAGGTTACAGCGTCGTCCTCGGCGATTGACACTCTCCCTTTCCGGAGATCTTCGAGCTTTTGAAGCGTTTCGTGTAGATCGAGTGGAAGATCACTGCTTGACATCTTGCTTGTAATCGATGCAGTTGTGACCGTGGTTTCGAATTCCTTCATTGCCCATTCTCGTGTCCTCGCCAGGACTTCCTTGCCTGGGCATATTTGGATTCGGCCTTCTAGTACTACAGTGTTACAAACTTTCAAGATTTGTCGAATCAGCACGTTGCGCCGAATCAGGAGAGTTAACAGAGATGGAACGTCATATGCTGCAAACCGCGAAAACATTGGCAGAAATCATCATGTTCCGATCAGACCTCGGCTTTGTAAC